>NZ_JBTGGE020000004.1:0-68468 GCF_054331515.2 Streptococcus sp. 10F2
CTTTTTGATAATTCTTTGTTTGGTCTTTCCGTCTTTGCGATAACTTTCGGCAAGGTACACATGAGTTCTACCTTCTTTATTTGTAGTAGTTCGAATAAAAGCCATGTTTCCATTATATCATACAAGCGCATACAACACAAACAAAATCTAGCGAGAGCTTTAAAAAAATCCAGTTCTATCAAGTAATTGAACTGGATCGGCTACAACATAAACTGATAAACTCGGGAGTATGCTAGTAACTAAAAATGGGGAATAGTTTTTGATAGGGCAACGTTTGGACGCTGCCCTATTTTTGATTCCCCAATATCTGTGTAGACATGAGCGATTATGAATTGTAGAAAAAATTTCTTGCCTTCCTCTATCGTTTTTGATATACTTAATGAGTTACCACCCTTAGTGTAATGGATATCACGTAAGATTCCGGTTCTTGAGATGGGAGTTCGATTCTCTCAGGGTGGATGAAACTACGTTGAAAAAGCCTGTAACAACAGGCTTTTTACTTTATTTGACCCAAATCTGCCCCAAATAATTTTCTTATCCTATCAGAATTCTTATTTTTACTATCCTCAAGAAGGTGGGTATAAATAGTAAGAGTAGTTGTAAGGTCTTTATGACCTAAGATATTAGAAACTGTTAGGATGTCAATTTGCTTGCTAATCAAATAGCTGGCATAGGTATGTCGCAGACTATGTACGTGAGTATTTTTGCTGGTTAGTTTTTTAAGAGTTTTATTTACTGCGGTGTTTGAGAGGTTGTCAAAAAGACGGTTACTTATACCGTGGTACTCGATGTAAACTTTTAATAATTCTGCAGTTTCTGGATCAATTGGAATAGTGCGGATAGAGCTTTTGTTTTTAGTGGGAGCGAATCCACGTTCCGCACCATAGACCTTGAAGGTTTTATCAATATTGATTTCTTGACTCTCCCACAGAATATCATTCTTGGTTAACCCCATCGCTTCTGAAAAACGCATTCCAGTTACAGAAATGAGATAGATACAGAAGTGAGACTTATAGTGAATGTTCTTTTTTGTCTTTTGGATAAGTTCCAGATAGCTATCAAGTTCTAAAAACTTTTCAGGATTTTCTACATCTTTATTTTTTACTGTGGTTAGAGCAGTGAAATCCCTCTGAAGAATGCCATCGTGTAAAGCGAATTTGATACACTGTTTTATATGAGTATTAAACATTCTGACTGTTTGAAAAGAATGGCTTTCTTGGAAAGTATTTATAGCACTTTGATAGGTAGCAGTAGTCATCTTACTTAGCTTTGTATCTTTGAAGAACTCCTCTATCTTTTTGTGAGTGTATTCATACTTCTTCCATGTTTCAGGACGGATATTTGGTTTTTTATATAAATTTGCCCACTGGATAAAATACTCCTCAAATGTAATATCGTTATTTTCAACAACTCCTAAATTTAGAAGATTTTCAGCTTGGTTTGCGGCTCGAGCTGCTTCGCTTTTTGTCCGAAAACCTGATTTTGACTTCTGCTTGTATTTACCATCAGGAGTTTTGTAGGATATCCGATATTCCCATCCATTATCCCTTTTTCTAAAATATGCCATAACTTTACCTCATTTATGATAAAATGGGTATAGTAAAAGAGCCGGCAGTAGCTGCAGGTTTTTACTATACAATCGTTTCTCCTCACACTCAATTTTTGGCGAAGGCGAGTGTGGGGAGATTTTTTTATTTTTCTTCAGCAAGTTCTTTTTCTAGTTTTTCGATGGCGTAATTTACTTCACTTTCTGTGTATCCTCCACCATCTCCCTCAGAAGTTAGGCTTTCTTTAATTTTATCAGCAGACATACCAAACTCGTTTAGCTGTTTGGCCGTTTTGTAGGCATTCTCTTTGAAATCAATACCAGCTTGTTTGATTGCTTCTTCAGCTACTTCTTTGGAGTACTCGAATTCAGATGAAGTCATAGCTTCAATCAGTGCTTTTTTGGACATTGGTACATCTTTAAGATACTCAAGATTTTTAACAGCAGCATTGACATCAACGTTGTTTGTTGAAGCACTAGATGAAGAAGACTGTTCTGCCTGTGATTCAGAACTAGATGATGATTCAGTTGATTGGTTATTTGAACAAGCGACAAGTGTAAAACTTGCAAGAAGTGTGACTCCTAATAAAGCAATCTTTTTCATAATAAAAACTTCCTAGCCAGCTTTTACCGTGGATCAGGCATTGCACATTGATTTTTTTATTTTCTATAAACATCAACCACGACACCGACCGCTTCGGCGTATTCATCTTCAGAGAAGTAAATGTCATCGTAGTCAGAATTCAGACTTTCGAGTCGATCAGACTGTAGTCTTTTAACAAAGTTACCCTTACTGGTTCTAAAGACACCAATCTCCCCGATTTCAATTTGTTTAGTAAAGGTGATAAAAAGAATATCTCCGTTGTGAAGTTTCGGTCGCATAGAGTCACCAATAACCATGGCTAAGTCGTCAAACTCATCAGGAATTTCACTTGTAGGAACTCTGACCTCTATATCTGTATCTTCTTCTTGCCAAATTCCTTCTCCAGCTGATTCCAGTCCATGAACGATAAGATATTCGTATTCCTCCTTTGGTTTGGAAAGTGTAGTGACCTTCTCGGAATCGTAGTATGTAGAATCTTCTTGAACTGTGTTCTGTTCCTGTAACTGTTTTTCAGCTGTGTCTAAGACAATCAATTGGCGCTCATGCTCAAGCTGACTTGAGGTGTCTGTTATTTTTTTGAGGGTGGAGGATTCAACCTCTTGATGGTTATCAATTAAAACGGATTTATCATCCGAAGAGGAGGATAAATCAAATAGTTCTTGAGGTTCTACCCCCAATGCTTGAGCATAGATTCTAATATCTCTTTCATCTAGTTGTCTTTTACCATTCTCATGGTTCGAAATTGTATTTTGTTTGAATCCAGTTAACTCGGCTAATTGGGATTGTGTCAGTTTTTTTGATTTTCTGATTATTTTAATCGATTCCCCAAGAATATTCATAAGCTACCACCTTTCCTTTCCTATATTATACATCAATGAGATAAAAAAATAAACAAAAAAATCTCAAAAAGGGATAAAAAACTGTTGACAAATATCTCGTATCGAGATATAATATAATCAAGGTCAGGGAATGACCTAGCAAAAAGAAAGGAGGTACAGGACATGGAGTCAAGGCTAAATAAAAAGCCTAAGCACAAGGAAATCGCATTCGAAATCAGTTTCCTTGGACTTAGACTTAAGTTCAAATTCTTAATCAAGTGGTAACTTGGTTAAGAGGGAGGCGAAAGCCTCCTCCCCTTAGGGGGATATATTTAGTCTAACACATAGCTTGTACCTCCGCAAGAAAAAGGAGAGTAAAAAATGAACTGGAAAAAAGTTTTAATTGGTAGTTTTGAGAAAACACAAACATTTTCTGCCGGAACAGAAAAAACTAAGATTTCCATCAAAGGTGGATTGATTCCAAGCGTATTGATTCTTGGAGCAATTGCTTACGGTGTTTATCGGTTGGTGTTTGGGTGAGGAGGTCAATATGAACGAACTAGAAAAAACAGTCCTTGATGAATTGGTGAAAACGACTGGAGTTATTCTTGAAAAAATCGAGAGTATTGAGATTCAATTAGAAGAAGTGAAACGTAATGCTTCATCAAAATCGTATTCAGACGCAATAAATTGAGCGCACGCTAGTATGAATCGCTTAAGATCTTGAATATCTTTATCGTCATGTTTTCTAATGTAATGCGTCTCGTCATTTCCGATCCATGAGATAGCTTTAGCTAAGGTTTGTATTTTAGGGAATTTGGAAAAGTAAGTTGATATTACCTGACCCAAAGGCATAGTTTTGATTTGATCTTGATTTTCTGGCTTTTTATAGATTGCAAAATCTTTGAGAAGAAATTCAGCTGATTTTCGATAGCCGACGCCAGCGACTTGTTCGAGTTTTTCTGCTTCTGCAACGGTAGCTTGTCCGTAAATTTCAACGAAGTCAGGGGATACTTTTTCGATGTTCCGTGGGAGATTAACCTTAATTGGTGGACGGTAGGAATAAGTTTTGATATTAGTTGAGAGGCTATCGGGGTTAACTGAATATTCTAAAGCAAAATATTTTTTACAATCAGAATAGGAACATCGATATGTTACGGAAAAACGAGCGAAATCTGTTCGTAGAATATCCTGACTTTGGGACTTTGAGACTAACGCCGGCGAAGTATTTCGACCACAATGTGGACACCATTCAGGGGTATCAATTGACACTGTTTTGCGTGTATTTATGAATTCGATTTGTATATTTTCCATAATTCATTCTCCAATCATTTTTCTTTAATTATACCAAACCGTGAAGCCAGTTCTGGTACTTTCCGTGGTTCGATTCCACGGCTGGCTGTTGCCCTGCAGGGCGAATAAAAATTTAGGAAGGGAGGTGGCGGTATTGTCCAAAAAACAGAGATTGAAAATGGAACATTTGAAACCTAAAGAACGTTTACGAAAAGAGCGTCTAGCGCGTGAACTGACCGAGACATATATGGCTGATTTAATTGGTCTAAAAAATCGAAAAGGTTACTCTGAAAAAGAAGATGGACTCCAATCATTCAAAGATTATGAAATGGCCATTATCGCTAAAAAATTTGGTATCCCAGAAGCGGAATTATTTTTTTAGAACAAAATATCTCAAAAAGAGATATCCTTGCCAAGTAATGATTAGAAAGGAGGCGCACGATGAGACCAAATAGGTATCCGTATAGTGGACGTATAAAAACCCCCACCAGTGTGTCGGTGAGGGAGTGGGTTCAGGAAGTCGAGAAAGACATTGTCGAACTTGGCTTGCAAAATGACAAGAATTGGAAAGAGTTAGTGAGTCTTGCGGTGGCAAATCACCAAAGCTCTCGCCATTGGCTTTGACGCCAAGTCACATTATTTTCTCTAGTTCTTCCCATAACTGATTTGTACTCATTTGTAACAATATCAGGTCTTGGATTAAACGGGAACTCTAAAAACCGTTTTGGAGTTTGAACCTCAAGGAAATAGTCGGATTGATAGAGTATGTGTGAATCAAATATAAAATCTCCTGTGTAAATAGAGTAAGGCTTTATAAGCAAAGGAAGTTGGATTCCATTATGTAAAAATTCAGTGTTTTTAATTTCATGGGATTTTTTAAGCGAACCAATGTCTTTTGCGTAAGTTTGAATTTTATCCTTTGTAACAGTGAGTCCCACAATTGTGATTGGATTTGCTGATTCATTGATGAAAGAAATACGAACTGACATTTCACGGGTTGATTCGTCAAATATAGATCTTTGATTTGCTACCCCCAACCTATAGGTCGATTTATAAAGAGGAACTAAGAATGAGCTGATTGAAATCAGGAGAGAAAAAACAGAAATGATAATCGGAATAAACAACATAAGAATTCCTTTCTATCGCATTACTTAACTATATTTTATCAAAAAAGGAGAAAGAAGATGCTTGAGACAGTTATGTGGATTTTAACAGGAATTAATGTTCTATGTGCTGTGATTAACATTTTAGCCATGAAATCACGACGACATTAATACAAAAAAGACGCCAATTGCAGTTGGCGCCATTAGAAAATTATACACGTCAATTATACCACGAAAGGAGCGCTTATGGACGATATAGCAGATAGTTTAATAAAACGTTTTATTTCAAAGTTAAAAGTGGCAATTACTGAAGTTTTTGAGACTTTCAATATTGAACTCGCCCTACCTCTGATTTTAAACAGTGAGCAATGTAAGAAGTTGCTTGGCGTTAATAACTACGAACGTTTTCAAGAAATAGTTTCCATTCCTGGTTTTCCTAAGATTGATAAAGGTAGAGGTCACCATGTTCGTTTTCCGAGAGACGCAGTCGTGGAATGGATGAAAGAAAACTGGGAATTACTGTAAAAAAGGAGCTTAACCATGCTAGAAACTTAGGAGGAGCAACATGAATGACGGAACAGTTTATCAAAATCCCTATCCAGCTTCTCAAAGATGAGAGCTTTAGCAATCTGAGCTTGAATGCAGTTGTCCTGTATAGTTTGCTCGTGGATAGGCTGGAATCTTCGAAGAAAAACGGAGACAAGTTCAAGGATGAAAACGGGGATTTCTACGCCGTGATGACTCGTGACGAGATTGTAGATTTGTTGCGAGTCGGAAAGAATAAAGTCCCCAAAATAAAAAAAGAACTCATTGATCACAGCCTTTTAGAGGAGAAGAACCGAGGATCAAGAACGACATTATATTATCCTCAAAAACTAAAAATTGAATCCGGCAACGTCGGCCTTCATGCGTTGGTCAAAGCCGAAAATTGGAATACCGAAACAGGGCGTAATGATGTCCCGAAATCGGGCTTAACAACTCCTGTAATGTACCAAAATGGGGCGCAATGGAGTACCGAAACAGGGCGTAATGATGTCCCGAAATCGGGCTTAACAACTCCTGTAATGTACCAAAATGGGGCGCAATGGAGTACCGAAACAGGGCGTAATGATGTCCCGAAATCGGGCACTAATCAGACTAATTATAATCAGACTGATAATAATCATACTACTCTCGCTCCTAGACAGTCTAATAACGTAGATAGGGACTTCCAAATTTTGCATAATCTTGCGCTGGACGCATTGCAAAAAATGCATTTCAGTTCTAACGAGTTCCAGGTTTTCAGGCATGACGTGAGAGAAGCGACTCAGGGGAACAAGCAGGAGTTTGAACTAGTAAAGCTAGCTATCGAAGAGGCTAGAAACAACAATGCTAGTTCCTGGAACTATGTCTCAACGGTCCTTAGAAATTGGAGAGCAAAGGGGATCAGGAACGAAGAGGAACTTTACGAAAACAAGCGAAAGCGTAAAGAAGACCAATTGCCGGAGATTCCAGATTGGTTAGGGATTTAGGGAGGAGTTATGCAAGAAGTAAAATTCGGAAGTTTACCGCTAGCCTTTCAGCCAGCAAAAGAGAAATGCGAAAAGCATAACGTGGCATTTATTCAATCCCCAAAATTACCTGAACCTGTTTGTCCAAGATGCGAAAGCGAGAGAATCCAAGTCGAAAACCAAAAGAGAGTGGACAAGATTTCGAAAGAGCTAGATGAGCAGAAACGGCTCTACTTTATCAAGGAGTTGAGTATGTATGACGAGACACTTGATAAGGCAACTTTTGAAAACTTCGAGACGACAAATGATTTTGACAAAAAAGCTCTGGAGTGGGCAAAGGCAAGAACTAGGGAATGGTACAGAGGGGCTAGAAATAATATAGTTCTACGAGGTAGAGCTGGAACAGGCAAGAGCCACTTAGCCTTTGCGATGGTGAAGGCGTTGAGTGAGGGAAATGGCAAAAAAGCCCTATTCGTCAATGTTCCGACCTTGATGGACAAAGCGATGGACAACAACTTTGAAAAGAAAAATTTTTACATTGACCAGCTTAGTTCGGTAGATTACCTGGTTCTTGATGACCTTGGAAAAGAGTACAAAAGCAACGTAGGTCGCTTGATGATTTACTCAATCTTAAATGCAAGGTCGAATACTATCATCACGACAAATCTTTCTGATCGAGAATTGACAGCACATTACGACAACGATCCAGCTATTATTACCCGAATCAAAAAGGGGATCCCGAAAGGTTCAGACAATCAGCTGGAATTTGACGAAGCAAGCAATAAACGTACGATTTATTTTTAGGAGTTACAGATGGAAATAATCGCAATGATTGAGCATTTTGAGAAAACAACAGGCGACTTAATAGACGATACATACAAAGAGCGCCTGATTGAAGCGGGTTATGAGGTGGCTTATGGCTATCTTGAAAGGCGTAAGCAGTTCCACGGGAATGCAATTATCACTTTTTAAAGACAGGAGAAAATATAATGCTAGACACACTTTTGAAACTAACTGAAATCTTGGCCCTTGGGACTGCGTCTGTATGTGCATTAGAGTTCATGATCCGGAGAGTTCGTTTGAAGTGTAGACGTAAACGTGAAGCAGAGATTGCAGCAATTGAAGCTAGAGCGTACAAGAAAGCGGAGCAGGATCTGGCAGAGAAACAGCGACTAGACGCTGTAAGGCTAGCAGAATCTCGTAAGAGTATCGTGTGGTCCGCAGTTCAGGAAGAGCGTGCTTATCGCAAAGAAGCAACGAATGGAAATGTTATCCAGCTCCCATACAGACCATGAATCAGAAATGGCGGTCCGCTATATGGATTTGCTAGAAGATTACATCAGGGAAGTTGAGAGAAACGAAAAGCTAAGAAAAGAAGTTAGGAGGCTAGAAAATGAAAACTGGACGCTTAAGCGAAAGCGTAAGTTTTGAAACTAAAGAGAAAAAGGTACGTGGGAGCTTATCGATCAAACTGATTGAAAAATTAGATGCTTTACAAAATCGTGACCACAAGGCTTATGTTGAGTTTATCGAGAATGATTATCCGAATCATCAAGAATTAGTTGAGCGTTGGGAGGAATATGTTGACGCTCACGGTACTCCTCATCAAATTAATACCTTACTAGCGATAAAGGGTACGAACGGATACCCGACAAAACTCTACACCGTTTACCGTGGTCTAGTTAATCATGCAGAAGAGGTCTGATATGTATTTCGAGGACCGAGACGATTACGTTGCTCACCGTGAGTGGTTGCACCAGGAGAACATCGATCCGCTCGAAGATGAGAAGTACGACGGTTGGAAAGATAGCCTAGAAAAATAAAGATTGGAGAAAAATATGGCATACGCAATTACTACACACAAAAACTTTTTTAACTCACCTGCGGTAAAGGAAAGATTCGCAGAAGTTTTAAAGGGAAAAGAGACAGGTTTTATCACCAGTCTGCTATCTCTTGTGGGAGACGATAAAACCTTATCAAGAGCCAACTCAGACACAATTTATGCAGCAGCGATGAAGGCGGCCGTTCTAGACTTGCCAATTGAAAAAAGCCTAGGCTATGCATACGTCGTACCTTACAAAGGTCAAGCGCAGTTCCAGTTAGGCTACAAAGGATTGATCCAGCTAGCTCAAAGGAGCGGAAAATATAAGAGTATCAATTCGGGGGTTATCTACAAAAGTCAGTTCATTTCTTGGAATCCGATTTTTGAAGAATTAGAAGTCGATTTTACACAACCAACAGATGAAGTTGTTGGCTACTTTGCAGCCTTCAAGCTCTTGAATGGATTTTCAAAAATGACTTATTGGACCAAGGAGGAGGTCGAAGCTCATGCTAAACGATTTTCTAAAGCTTACAATTCTGGACCTTGGAAAACTGACTTCGATGCAATGGCCCAGAAAACCCTCTTGAAGCAAATCATTAGTAAGTACGGTCCGCTATCGGTTGAAATGCAGGAGGCTATCGCTAGTGATAACGAAAATGAGACAGTTGAAGCACCAAGAGACGTTACTCCGGATCAACCCGAAAATTTAGATGATATCTTAGGATCCTCAGAATTGCCACAGGAGGACGAAAAAGAAAAAGTGGAAGAATCTACTGAAGAAGTAGATGAAGCGCCACAGGCGGAAGAAGAACCACCTAAAAAGACACCTCAGAAGAAAAGTGAAGTGATCGACCAAGAAACGGGAGAGATTTTTGAACAAGAATCACTCTTCGAGGGAATGACTACAAATCCAAAAGAGGGTTAGAGTATGTTGACACAGGAAAATTATTATCAGGACAAAACCTACTTGACTAACTCACGGATCAAAAAGTATATGGAGTGCCAAGCCAAAGCCAAGGCTATAGAGAATGGTGATTGGGTGGAGGAGCGGGACGAAACCGCTCTTCTAGTTGGCAACTATGTTCACAGCTACTTCGAGAGTGAGAAAGCACATCAGCAATTTCTTGAAGAAAACGGCGACAAGATGATTGCTAAAACAGGTAAAACAAAAGGCCAACTCAAGAAGGATTTCTTGATTGGCGACAAGATGATTCGAGTTCTGGAAACTGACGAGCGATTCAATCAGCTTTATCACGGCCAGAGCGGCGACAAAGTAGAAAAAGAAATGATTGTATTCGGTGAACTGGAAGGAATCCCCTTCAAAGGCAAACTAGACAGCGTGAATCTAACCCGTGGCTACTTCGTGGACCTAAAGACAATGAAGTCTATCTATGCTGACGAGTGGAACTCAGAGTTGAGAACCCGAATCAAGGCAGCAGCCAACAACATCTTGAATTTTGGATACGCTGGGCAGTTAGCGCTCTATCGTGAATTGTTGAAGCAACGGACCGGAGACGACTATAGACAGTTTATTGTTGCCGTTAGCAAGGAAAATGTGCCCGACAAAGAGGTCTTAGTAATACCGGAACAATTTCTTGATACAGGTCTTTCAGACTTACTAGAGGCAGCAATCGAGATTTGGGACGTGATCCAAGGTAAGAAAGAACCTAAAAAGTGCGAGCGATGCGATTATTGCCGGAGCGTGAAAAAACTAACCAAAATCGTTAGCTTGGATGAATTGATTGGAGAACGGAAATGAGCAATTACAGAGTTAAGCATTTTTATGATAACCGGACGCCCGATCTTGAGAAACAAGTCAATGACTTTATTAAAAATAACAATATCGAAGTTTTGAAATACACATTTCATCCTATCAAATTTCGTGACAGTCTGTGTTTCACAGGTGTCCTAGAGTACGAGGTGGAAGAAAATGATTGATTTATTGAAGGAGATTGGGATGGCTATTGTTTGGTTGTTGCTAGGATATTTACTTGGTGAGCGGAGTTCAGGAAAGGGTGATTCAGATGATTAATAACGTTGTACTAGTTGGTCGCTTGACTGCAAAGCCAGAACTAAAATTCACACAATCAAATAAAGCGGTGGCGAGTTTTACGCTCGCCGTCAATCGTCAATTTAAGAATCAGGATGGTAATCGTGAAGCGGATTTCATCAATTGTGTTGTTTGGGGACAATCTGCGGAGAATCTAGCTAATTGGAATGACAAGGGATCTTTAATTGGTGTAGTTGGACGAATTCAGACTCGTAACTACGAGAATCAACAAGGACAGCGAGTTTATGTGACAGAGATTTTGGTTGGTTCTTGGCAGAAGCTAGAATTTGGTCAAAACCAAGACGGAAATCAAGGTCAGCAAGTTCCAGCGACCGGTTACAATCAAAATCCGTTTGGAAATACGGGGTCGATGGACATCTCAGATGATGATTTGCCATTCTAGGGGGTTCTATGGGAGAAGAAACCAAGGTTTATATTTTGTACAAAGGGGATGAGTTCATTGATGTTGGAACACTCGATGAACTCTCTGAGCGGAACGGCATTTCAAAGCGTACAATTCGAACCTACAGTACACCAAGTAGAAAACGGAGAAGGCCAAACGGAATGCTTGCTTATTTATACGAAGGAGATGACGAAAGTGAAGCTGGTCTTGAATATTGAACCGAAACCACAATCACGCCCAAGGTTTTCAAGACATGGGAAATTTGTAAAAACTTACGAAGAAAAAAAGATGAGTACGTGGCGTGAACAGTGTAAGTTGTTGGTTAAGAGCGTTTATAAAGGAAAATCTAAGCTGGAAGGCCCTTTGAGAGCACGAGTGAGGTTTTATATCGAACCTCCTCAATACCTCTCTAAAGTCAAAAAGAATCGGAAGGATCTACTGGATGAAATTATTCCTGTAGGAAAGAAACCTGATATTGACAATTATGAAAAAGCTCTATACGACAGCATGTCGAAGATAGTTTTCAACGATGATGGTCAGATTGCTCATCACGATGTAGCGAAATTTTATAGCTTGAATCCTCGTATTGAGGTAGAAATTGAGGAAATGAAATATGGAAAAACCTAAATTTGGAGTGCAGCTGTGGTTTAAAGGGGAACTCAGAAATGTAGTGCGGTTCTCACGCAAAGAAGCAGCAAAGTTGTACATGAAGCAGAGACGGCACACGAATTATGATATGAGGTTGGTGGAGCTGGATGACGAATAGATTTAAGGAACTGAGAATCGAGGATAAGCGTTGCGACGCTAGACTTGGAATGTATCAGTTTTTGATTGATGGTGAATGGATCGGTGTAAATCCCTACGATTACCATTGCTTTGAAATCGGGGATGCAGTTCCGCAGTATGTGGTGGAAAGGGGCAGTGAGTGAACCTATCTAATGTTATTGGTTTCATATGGTTGTATCTTGTTACGATGATGAAGCTTGGTGCAGAGTTCGATTTTTGGGATAGTTTATTTATAGGGATAGCTATTACCCTACTGTTTGCTAAAAATAATAAGGAGAAGTAGATGATTGGACCATGTCAATTTTGTAAGCAAGAAAAAGAAATCGCAGCTAGGGGGATAGCTTGCGGACCAGGAGGAGGGTTCGTAGGACTTTGTCACGAATGTTCTCGGGTGATGTTTGAAGATGACGAGGAGGACGATTGAATGACTGAACGAGAAGAAACTATCAAAGAAACCGCTTTGTTCGGTGTCTGGATCATGACGGTGTTCATCTTTGTGATTATGCTACATTTCGGAATCCAGCTACACGAGCTGGAGCAGAAAGTAGAGCGCTTGGAGATGAGTCAGGTTCAACTTAGGCAGACGTACACAGGACTGACTGTCGGAAAAGTAGTCGACAAGCAGGATAAAGACGGTAAGTACACGCTGACTATCTCTGGCTACGGGACTTTCTTGGTGAAAAAAGAGACTTATGAGAAATCGGTATTAGGTAGCGATATGCCGGAGGAAATTAAGGAGCGTGTGGAAGTGAAGAATCGTGTAGGAGGATAGAAGATGAATTGGTTAGTTTTTGCAGTAGTAGTTTTAAGTCTGATTTGTACATTGTTAAACATTTATTTATATCTAATGTTCTATGTCAATTTAAAGCGACTTGATAATCAAGTAGAATATTATAAAAAAAGTTTTATAAGAGCTTTTGGCTGGGATGAGTGGGATTGGTCTACTGGTTTTGAAAAATATCGGAAAGAGGCTAAGAAAAATTCTAGTAGATTAGATGATATTGAGTCCTTGCCAATTATCCAGGCCGCTGTAAAAGCCCGAAGAATCGAAAACCTTAATCGTGAAAAAGAAAAAGTTGAAGCAGAGCTTGGTAAATTAGGAGGATAGTATGAAATTAGTAAAGATTGATACAGGTTGGATAAATATTTCTGCGGTTAGTGCTATAACACCATCTAGCACAGGAGACTTTAAAACAAATATTTATCTAATAGGTGACAACACTCCTATGCGTTCATATCTACCACTTGACGAAGTAGTTGCAATTATCAATGGAGGGTTGAAATGACTAAAGAAGTGTTCGTAACTGAACGTCTGATTATAGATTTTCTGACGGGTATGTTCAAGACTCTGTGTAAGAAAATTGAGAACCCGAAAAATCCAAGACAAAAGATGTTTTCTGAAAGTTTTGATTTAGATATAGATAACGTAACTTATACTTGTCGATTAGAAGTCAAAAGAAAAGATAAGGAGGGAACAGAATGACAGCTAAACGAAGACATAGAGCGATTGAGAAAGCACGGAAAAGAGCTACAGTTTGGGAGTTGCGTTGGGAAGAGTATAGAAACTATAATTCTGATTCAACACCTTACAGAGCAAGATTTAAAAGTGAAAAGTTGGCTGTTGAGTGGGCTAAGGAAAATATTGGTTGCCCTAGTTCGACTAGTTTGAGGGAGATTACGCTATGACAGAAAAACTAAAATACAAAGTTGGGGACAAGGTGATGATTGAGGCGAAGATTGAGGAAGCTGATAGCTATGACACTTATCCTTATCGATTACGTATCGGGAATGCTATTACAGGTTGGGTGAAGTCAGACGAATTTAAAAAATCACTTGTAAACCTCCCACCAAAACCAAAAATCCCGCAGGCGGTGATGGAGTATTATGAGAAACACAAAGATAGTGATTGGACAATAAGTGACTATTTGAGACACCATCCAGAAGAACTTGAATACTGGTTTTTCTATGATGATAATAAACTCAAAAACCAACACGCTCTAGCAACTCTTATCACCTATGGTCCAGAAGCCGTTGAGGTTGAGAAGGAGAAGAGGTATCGGGTTGTGTTTAAATCAAGTGGCCAAGTTCTTGCTAAAGTCAATGACCACAGTATCGATGAAGTTTACTTCATGTTTTTACATAAAGGGGATATGTGTTACCCAAAACAAGAACTAATCGAAGCTGGCTTTGAAGGTGTGTTTGCTAATGAGATGTTCGAAGTGGAAGAGGTGGAGCAATGACCTATTACGGAATCCGTATCATAGACGAGGGACACACGGAATTCCATTGCATCCACTGCAACAAGCTAATCTATGAAACCGACAGTGACTTTAACTGGTTTACCGCTTTTAAAAAATGCAAGTTGTGTGCGAATAGGGAGGCGAAAGATGAACGAAGAACGTTGTAGTGATTGCTATGAATTGCATGAAGATTGTTTTTGCGATGAAGAAGATTATTACGAAGACTATTATGATTGTGGGTGTTGTAGATGCTGTGGCTGTACCTGTTATCTCGAAGATGAGGAGGCCGAGGATGGTTAGAGTTAAATCGAGTTTTACCTATCCTGGAGGGAGATCTAAGTCGATATTGACTATGTGGGGCGATAAGGTTTCGGCTAACGGAACTAACGTAACTTTGAGTTTATCAAGACCGAAAACGAGAAATAAATTCATTACGGTATGGTTGAATGAGCTGAGAAGTTATGAGTATACTGTCAAAGTTTTTGCTAAGATCTACAGTCAGTACAGCCTGTTAAGCGAAAAAACGATTGAACACTATGCCAGGGAAATTGCTAGTAAGTTGTTGGAGTTGGGATTGATTGGAGGAGATTGATGCGACTAAGTAACGCACAGTTGAAAGCGTTAGATGAACGACTATTTGATTATCCATATGTTATGAGCAATATAGCTCATAGGAAATTAGAGTTACAAACAACCATTGAACACGATGAGAACATCGGAGGTGGAAAAGGAAATGGAGTTTCAAAACCGACTGAGCGAATCATAGCCCTTTGGTCGGATGATGCAAGGATAAAATCTCTTGAAACATTTGAAAAAGCAGTTCGTGCAACGTTAGCTGAGTTAGATAGTGAGTTGAAGACGATTTTCGAAATGCGCTGGTCTAAAGGTTCTCGCAATACCTGGGAAGAAATAGCTGACAAGCTACATATCAGCAGAATGGGGATCTATCGGAAGCGAAAACGGATTTTATCGATTTTTGCTGAAAAAAGTGGAATGTGATACAAAAAGCTATAGAAGTATCACTTTTAAAGTGATAAATTGATAGCATGGTTTTTCAAAAGAACCAGAGATGATCCACCACTGGGGCAAGCGTACTATTTGCGATTTAGACATGAGTTTCTTTTCTGATTTATCTTGGTGGATGAAAGCAGTGATTTAGGTCGCTGCTTTTTGTTTTACGGACATAGTTTAATGGCAAGAACGGAAGTCTCCAAAACTTTCAGTGTAGGTTCGATTCCTGCTGTCCGCGTTAGAGATATGAAAAGGAGGTGATGATCATCGCCAAAATGACACTAAAACAAAAGCGTTTCGCAGATGAGTACATCATCTCTGGAAATGCGACGGAGGCAGCAATAAAAGCTGGCTATAGCAGGAAATATGCCAATACCAACGCTAGTAAATTACTACAAAATACTACAATCAAATCCTATATAGACGAACACCTTGCCGAACTCGAGTCCAAAACAATAGCAACTCAGGAGGAAGTCTTGTCCTATCTGACGTCTGTCATGAGAGGTGAGCAGAGAGAACAGACGCTCCGTGGTGAGGGTGAAGGCTATCAGTCGATTATTGATATTGATGTCGGAGCTAAAGACCGAATCAAGGCAGCTGAGTTGCTTGGTAAGCGCCATAGACTTTGGACGGATAAAGTTGAAACTGAACATAAAGGCGAGGTGGCTTTCGTTGACGACATTAGTTAGATTGAGTTCACTGCTCCCTAAAAAGTTCCATTCTGTTTGGAAGGCTAGTTTAGATCAAAAAATTTTACACGTTGTCTGCAAAGGGGGGCGTGGTTCCGGAAAGTCTTCGGATATTGCTCATATTATTGTTCAGTTGATGATGAGATATGCAGTCAATGCTGTCTGCATTCGTAAGGTTGACAATACGCTTGAACAATCGGTCTATGAGCAGTTGAAATGGGCCATTAGTGAGCAAGGCGTGACTCATTTATTCAAGTTCAACAAGTCGCCACTTCGAATCACTTATCTCCCAAGAGGGAACTATGTTGTCTTCCGTGGCGCTCAACAACCAGAGCGAATCAAGTCTCTTAAAGATAGCCAATTTCCGTTTGCAATCGGTTGGATTGAGGAATTGGCAGAGTTTAAAACTGAAGATGAAGTAAAGACAATCACTAACTCCCTGCTTCGTGGTGAGTTGGATGATGGTCTTTTTTATAAGTTTTTCTACACCTACAATCCACCAAAGAGAAAACAATCTTGGGTGAATAAGAAATATGAAAGCCAGTTTCAGCCTGATAATACCTTTGTACACGCTTCAACTTATAAGGATAACCCATTTATCGCCAAGGAGTTTATTGAGGAGGCAGAGGCGACCAGAGAGCGTTCTGAACGGCGCTATCGTTGGGAGTATCTAGGCGAAGCAATCGGTTCTGGAGTCGTCCCGTTTGACAACTTGGAATTCCGAGAAATCACCGATGAAGAAGTTGCAAATTTTGACAATATCCGAAATGGTGTGGACTTTGGTTATGCTACTGATCCTTTGGCTTTTGTTCGCTGGCACTATGACAAAAAGAAAAACGGTATCTATGCTGTCGATGAATTTTATGGTCAGAAAATAAGCAATAGGAAATTAGCGGAGTGGTTGAAAAAACGTGGCTATTCTTCCGAGGAAATCTTTGCGGATTCTGCTGAACCAAAATCAATTGCAGAGTTGAGAAATGACTTGGATATTCCTCGGGTCCGAGGAGTTAAGAAAGGTCCTGACTCGGTAGAGTTTGGAGAGCGTTGGCTTGATGATTTGGATTTTATTTGTATTGATCCAAAACGTACCCCAAAAACTGCTCGAGAGTTTGAAAATATTGATTATCAAGTTGATAAAGACGGAAATCCCAAACCAAGGCTCGAAGACAAGGATAATCACACCATAGATGCTACTCGCTATGCTTTTAGTGAGGATATGAAGAAAATCAAAAAAACAGGCAACCAGTTCGATGTTTTACGAGCTGGTTTTGGTTTGTAAGAAAGGAGAAACATTGGCCTATATTGAAACATTTAGCGATAGTACAGGCAGAACTAAACAGCTAGAATTCCGCTTTCACCGTGAGTCTCGTTTGCGCTATCGTGTAGAAAGTCTGGCAGACCTTAAGGCGGACAACTATTCATTGTTGCGTGATTACATTGCTCACCATGAGGGAATTCAGCGACCACGGATTCAAGAATTGTACGACTACGCTGAAGGAAACAACCACGAAATCAGCAAGGTTGGCAGACGCAGAGAAGAAGATATGGCAGACGCCAGAGCGGTTCATAACTTCGGTAAGGCTATCGCTAGCTTTAAACAAGGATACCTGGTCGGAAATCCCATCCGTGTTGATTACGAAGATGACGAAGCAACTGATAAGGCACTGAAAGAGCTATCCCAACTGAATGACTTTCACCAACTCAACCGTGATTTGATTCTTGACTTGTCTAAAGTTGGAAGAGCGTATGATTTGATTTATCGTGCCAAAGACGACACTACTCGGGCTGTTAAGCTAGATCCGCTAGGGACATTCGTTATTTTCGACATGACACTGGAAAACCACAGTGTGGCTGGTGTTCGTTATTATCAAAAGTCACAATTTGATGAAAGCAAAAAAATAGTCGAATTGTACACAAGTGAACGGATCATCACTTTTGAATACGATGGTGACCTGAAAGAAATCGGCAGTGTGCCTCATGCTTTTGGTTTAGTGCCAATTACAGAGTACCTGAATACAGGAAACGGAATGGGCGACTATGAAACAGAGTTGTCCTTAATAGATCTGTACGATAGCGCACAATCTGACACTGCTAACTACATGCAGGACTTGTCGGACGCTATTTTGGCAGTCATTGGCCGCATCTCTTTCCCGGATTACGTTGATACTGTTGAAAAACAAATCGAATTCATGAAACAAATGCGTAAAGCCCGTTTCATGAACCTTGAGCCTCCGATGGATTACGAAGGCAAAGAAGGAAGTGTGGATGCTAAGTACCTTTACAAGCAATACGATGTTAATGGTACGGAGGCTTATAAAAAGCGTGTTGTTAATGACATCCACAAATTCACGAATACTCCAGACATGACAGACGAGAACTTCTCTGGTGTCCAATCTGGTGAAGCTATGAAGTGGAAGGTATTTGGCCTTGATCAGGAGCGTGTAGATATGCAGGCGCTCTTTGAGCGCTCGCTCAAACGCAGATATAGACTAATTGCGACTGTTTCGACTTTGCTCAAAGAAATCAAAGACTTTGATGTTGCTAAGTTGAAGGTAACCTTCACGCCTAACCTTCCAAAATCCTTGCAGGAGAAAATCGAAGCCTTTCAAGCTCTTGGTGGCGAACTTTCGAAAGAGACTGCTATGCAGATTACGGACATTGTTGATGATCCGAAGGCTGAATTGGACAAGATAAGCAAAGAGGATGAGGAGTCTAGCTTGTTAGCACAGAAAATGGCAAAGAATGACCGCCTATCTGACAAGGATGTGATTACTGATGACCGATGATTACTGGAAAGAGCGGATAAAGGCTGAACAAGAAGCTAAAATTGAGCGTGATGCTAGTCTTGGAGACGAAATGAAGCGTCTTTACGACTATCACTTTGCCGAAATTGAAAAGGAAATCCGTGCTTTTGAGCAGCGCTATGCTGACAAAAACGGTTTGACCTTGGCTCAAGTTAAGGAAAGAGTCTCTGAGATGGACGTGAAGGCTTTCGAGGAGAAGGCTAAGCGATATGTCGCAGAAAAAGATTTCTCTGCCAAGGCTAACTCAGAACTTTCCCTTTACAATCTGAAAATGCGGATGAAGCGTCTTGAACTTCTTCAGTACCAGATGGATTTAGAGATGGTCGCCCTTGCGGATTCCGAGCATAAGATGACGGAAAAATTCCTGAATCAGGAATATGTGAAGGAGTTGGAGCTACAATCAGGTCTTTTGGGTAGGTCGGTTTTATCTGACGGTGCCATTAAACAAATGGCTCAAGCAACACTCAATACACCATTTAAAGGCGCAACTTGGTCCAGTCGGATTTGGGAACGGCAAGACGAACTTCGCTATATCGCAGCTAAAATGACGGAGGATTTACTGCTCAAAGGCAAGAATCCAACGGATATGATTCCAAGGCTTAGAAAAGAATTCAATGTATCTGCTAATGAGGCAAGACGACTAGCCGTTACAGAAGGCGCTAGGTTGGCAACAGAGGCTCAAAAACAAGCTTTTGATGCCAACGGCTATACGGAGTATGAATTCATCTCGGAACCTAAAGCCTGCGATATTTGCAAACCTCTGGATGGCAAGATTTTCAAGGTCAAGGATATGGAACCTGGAAAGAACGCTTCTCCCATGCACCCCTGGTGCCGTTGCTCTACTGCTGCACACTACTCGCTTAGCGATAAGGAATATGAACGTATTATCCGAGAGAGTGCTGAAAGTATGGGTGTGGAATATAGGTCAGCTAAAAAAATGTTTGCCTCAGAGGACAATCAGAGGTACAATGAGAGTGTGAACAATTTTGATTTGATGGCTAAAAGCCAGCTCTATATTGTAGGAGACAGGATACGTGTAAGTGCTAAACAAATTCAAGGTATTCAATACGATTTTTGGGTACAAGATAATACCAAGAAAATTCGTGATACAGTGACGAATGTCACAGAGGCATTGAATAATCTAGAGGACGCTTACCAAATTCCTAGAATTGTGTTTGTTAAACAGAGTCGTTTGAACGCTTTTGCAGGATACAATCAAGCGCAAGATATTCTTTTTATCAGCGACATTCTTCACTCGAAGAGAGAAGTATCAAAGCTATTAGCTGATAATTATTTTGCAGCAACAGATATTGAAGGTGTTTTGAAACATGAATTAACACATAAACAGCATTGGGATTCTGCTAAAGCATTTTACAAAGCAAACAAAAAGCGGTACAATGGTGTTGAACAAGCTATGTCTGATATGAATTCTGGATTGATATCGTATGTTAAGACGCAACAATCACAGGATATGATGTATTTGCATCGCATTAGTTTGAACTCTTTGGCTGCGTTTGAAGAAAATAATATAAATGAATTGGTTGCAGAAGTCGGAGTTCTTGGTCTTGATACATCTGATAAATTGTTGCTGGATAAAGTAGAGGAGGTTTTAAAATGGAAGTAATGGCTTTACCAAGTAAAGAGAAACTACAATTCTATAATGAAGTTTACCCTTGGGTAGAAATGAGCTATCCAGATGAACAAACACCTCGTTTTCGATTTCAAAAAGGCACACCTAAAGCAATCCTAGATTTATTTGAATCTATCAAGGATAAATTAGGTTATGATTATGCATATTAATGAGCACCTAGAGAAATCTAAGTGCTTTTTTCGTACCCTGGAAGGAGGAATAATGTTACAACTAATTTGGAGTATTGTAAGTGCCCTGGTCGGTTTAGGAATAGGGATTTTTCTTGTATCGATTATGGTTGCATACGTTGTGTTTTTGATTAGAGAACTGAAGAAAGCTTGGAAGGAGTAGCTATGAGCAAAGCAAACCAAGCGATTAAACCCATTTATAACTTCGGAGAGAAATCTAAGACTCTTCGACCTCATAAGGTGGTCGAAACTCCGAAAGGGGTATATATTAACGGTCAGAAAATAGATTTTGTGGTTGAAGACTCCGTATCTGTTAAATTTGATAGCAACTTAGCATTAGTAACGTTGACGTTTGTTGCAGATAGCTTTGAGTATCGAAACGAAGATATTTAAGATTATTATTTTGAAGATCAATGAGCTGAATAAGCTCTTTTTATTTTGCCCAAAACATGCTTACGGCTCTAAACTGCGCAAGAGAATATAGTCAGACATGACTCAAAACAAGGAGGCCGACATGGCAGATTTAGTTGAAAACGGTGTAGTGGAAGAAAAAACTCAAGAGGAGGTCGACACTCAAGAGGAAGTTAAGGCTGAAGCTGCAACCGAAAAGACATACACTCAAGCGGAAGTAACTGAAATGATTCAAGAAAATGTGAATCGTGCGGTTGCTAAAGCACACAAAGATGCCGAGGAGAAATTCAAGGCAGAACAAGATGAAGCTAAAAAGTTAGCGAAGATGAATGGTAAGGAAAAAGCTGACTATGAGCGCGATAAACTTCTCGTTGAGTTGCAATCGTTGAAAGACGAGAAAACTCTTAACGAGATGAAAAATATCGCTCGGGATATGCTTTTGGAATCAAATATCACGCTTTCTGATGAGCTTTTAGGTAGATTGGTTACGCTGGATGCCGAGGATACAAAAAAGGCTGTGACAGACTTTGTTTCGGCTTTTAACACAGCGGTATCTGAGGAAGTCAAGAAAACTATTCGACAAGATCCTCCAGGCCTTGGTTCTGGTGTGTCTAAACAAACCAATTATGGTGCTAGTCTTGCTAAAAACAAGAACACTAGCGGAAAATTAGTATAAGGAGGCCAACATGGCAGAAAAAACACTTTTTGGTGTCGCTGAAATCTTGCATAATATGACTTATGAAGCGATTTCCGTGACAATTGATAAGGAAACTACTGGTACAGTTACCGAAAACGGTCGAAAAATCCTAAAAGCTGGAACTCTATTGGCCGGAGATGGAGCGTCTATCTTTGAAGATCGCAGCAAGAAAGTAAAAGCAAATTCGACTGCGCCAGATGGAGTTCTACTCTATGATGCAGATGTGACAGACGGTAATGCTGTAGCATCTCTTGTTTACCGCGGTACTTTGCGAGCTGACAAAGTAAACGGTGGAACTGTGACAGATGAAATCAAGGGTAAACTCCCTCATATTCAATTTGTGAAAGGAGTCTAATAAATGGCTTTAATCTATGATATTGTAACTGCCCCAAACTTGGCAGGTTATTGGAATACATCGCAAACTAATGTTGAGACAACGCTTGGGGAGCGTGCTTTTCCAGCTAAGAAACAACTTGGCTTGAAACTAGCTTTTATTAAAGGTTTTGCTGGCCTTCCTGTCGTTCTTCGTGCATCAGCTTTTGATACAGAGGCAACACTTCGTGAGCGTATGAATGTGACTCTTAACGAAGAAGAAATGCCTTACTTCAAAGAAGGGATTGTCGTTAAAGAGTCCGATCGTCAGCAACTCAATCTGATTGCACAAACAGGTAACCAAGCACTGATTGACACAATCGTTGAGGGTATCTTCGATGATGAATCTCGTCTATTGAGCGGCGCTCATGCTCGCTTGCAAGCAATGCGTTTCCAAGTGTTGGCGACTGGTAAAATCGGTATCATCTCTAATGGCGTGGCTCGAGACATCGATTATGGTGTAGCTGATGCTAATAAAGGAGCCGTTAAGACTGCTTGGTCTGACGCAGCGAATGCGAAACCACTAGAAGACATTTCCAAAGCTATGGATGCACTTGCAGCAACTGGTGCTAAAGCAGAAGTTTTGATTCTTAACTCCAAGACATTCGCAGAAATCAAGGCTGCTAAATCTACACTTTACGCAATCAAACCAACAGCTCCAGATGCAGCAGGGGTGACAAACCGTGAATTGACTGCTTACCTTGAGTCAGAATACGGGCTGGCAGTTGCGATTGAAAACGGAACCTACAAAGACGATGATGGGAAAACAAAGAAATTCTATCCAGATGGACGTGTAACACTTGCTCCAAATGGCGCACTTGGTAAGACTGTGTTTGGTACAACTCCAGAAGAATCTGATTTGCTAGGTGGTAATTCAGATGCAGCGAAAGTTGCAATTGTTGATACTGGTATTGCAGTTACAACAATCAAACACGCTGATCCGGTTAACGTTGAGACCAAGGTTTCTATGATTGCTTTGCCGTCATTTGAGCGCTTGGATGAAGTGTATATGCTTTCAACTGTGCCTCAAGCTTAGGAGGGCAAAATATGGGAAATGTGATCAAAGCATTTGAAGATAAGGTGACAGGTATCATTTATTACATCGGTCAAGAATATACTGGCGAGCGGGTAGAAGAACTAACCGCTCTTGGTTTCTTGGCTGATGAGAAAAAAGATGACCTTAGCGATTTGAAACTTAGTGAAGTCAAAGCAAAATTGGATGAGCTAGGAATTGAGTATGATCCAAAAGCTAAAAAACAAGAGTTGCTAGAACTCCTGAAATAGAGGTGCGCCATGGCTGAGTTAGATAATTATGATGTGCTTGAAAGCGTGAAGATTGACTTGGATATTAAGGATGGTCTCCAAGATGACTTGCTTTTGTTGCTCATTCGAAAGGTAACAGATCACTTCAAGCTTGCTTACTCAGTGGAAACTGTAGAGGCTACTTTTTCGTTTGTTGTTGAGGACTGTGTTATCAAACGTTTCAATCGCAGAGGTTCTGAAGGAGCCAAAGCGGAATCGATCGAAGGGCATTCAGTTACTTATGATGATACTGCATCAGAATTTGAGCCATACGATGACTTGATACGCTCCAAATTAAGCCTCTTAGAGACCAAAGAGCGTAAAGGGGGAGTTTATATCCTATGAGGTACAATCAACGTGTACGGCTCTGTAGAGACGAGAAAAAGCGCTATGATAGTAAGCTTGGTCGAATGGTCTCGGAGAAGAAAGTTATAGCGGAAGTTCCGTGCTTTACTTCTCCTGTTAGGGTTGAATTGTTGAATGCGTTTGGAAATAAATTGAATCAGTCAAGCTTGGTTGTACATATCAGAGAGTATAGGAAAAAGGTCGACTCGCTCGAATTAGAAGGTCGGCCTTTTACTATTGTCCAAAAACCAATTCATAGGAACGGCAAGACAATTTTTTATGTAAGTGAGGTGCTAAATGGGGATTCTAGAAATTAAAGGTGATGAGCCATTGCTCAAACATTTACAGACTGCTGCAAGTTTAAAAGCTCATAAAGAGATTGTCAGAAAACATGGTAGCAATTTACAAAAAGGAGCTCAACGGCGAGCAACTTTCCGTGGTCATTATCAGGGTAAAAAATTTGTCAAACCTACTGGAGCTACCAAGCGCTCTATCAAACTTCAAATCACAGATGGTGGTTTTGCGGCTAAGGTTGCAACAGGGACGCATTATTCTGGCTATCTTGAAAAGGGTACTAGGAAGATGTCTGCACAGCCATTCATGAGACCTGCTTTTGAAGAGGTACAGTCTAAATTTGTTGATGATTTGAGGAGGGCTGGGATTGCTAAGTAAACAACCAGATCAACAATTACACGATGAACTAATTGACCGATCTAACAAACTTGGGCTTACTGCCTATCCTTTTCTTCCGGACGAGGGTACACCTTATCCATTCATGACAATCGCCTATACCCAGCTATTACCAAGACCAACCAAGTCCTATTTATTGGGTGAAGTTGTCGCTCAAGTTGATATTTGGGGTTCGATTGATGATAGAAAGTTGGTGTCGGATTGGATTGGCAGACTGCTGCATGAATTTTCTTCAATTCGAGAAATAGAGGGTAGAAAGTGGTCCATGGATCTATCAAGTTCATCAGAGATTTTAAAAGATGATTCAACCGAGGAAATGCTTTATCACGGCGTTCTTGATTTAAAGTTTAAATTTCACTAGAGAGGAAAAAGAAAATGGCTAATTTTGGTAAAGACAAAATTTTGATGTTCCGAAAACTCGGAGATAAAAAAGCAGCTGCTAAGCTGGCTTTGCAAACAGAACACTCATGGAACTATGAACGTTCTAATGAGGCAACTAAGACTAAAGATGGAGCGGTAGTTTCAGACGGTGGTCTCGAGGTGACTCTTCAGATTGAAGCAGTGGCAACTCACGACGAATTAAATAAAATGCTTAAGGATTCCGTCCTTCAAGGCTTTAAGTTGGAGGTTTGGGAAATTGACCTGGCTGGAACGAAACAAGGTGGTAAATACCCCGCTCTATATGCCCAAGGTTCTTTATCAAACTGGGAAACACCAGCTAATGTTGAAGAATTGGAAACTATTTCGACAGAAATGGCAATTGATGGTAAACCAGTCGAAGGATATGCAACTCTTACTGCTGATCAAGAAGCAGCTATTCGCTACGCCTTTGCTGACACAACAGCTATTACTACTTCAGGTAACTAAGAGAGGGGAACTTCCCCTCTTTATTTTTTTAAGGAGAAAAAATAATGAAACAAATTGAAATTAACGGAAAAACTTATGACTTACACTATGGAATCGGCTTTATTCGTGAGATGGATAAGCGCCACGAAGTGAATGGTAATGGCGTTTCTTTTGGTATGGGTATTCAAGCGGCAGTTATCTACCTTCAAGATTATAACCCGGTTATTCTGGCGGATATTATTCAAGCAGCAACCATTACTCTTCGCAATCGTCCATCTATTGCAGAAATTGAATTGTGGATTGAAGAACAGGGAGATAATTTGGAGCAAGCTTTTGATGATTTTTTATCTGTCTTAAAGACTGCGCCGATGACCAAGCTAAAAGTCAAGAAAACCCTAGAAGCGATGGAGGGTTAGAACCGAAAAAAACAACAGTGGCGAACGACTCTCAAGAAATTTATGAGGATATGTTGGCCACTGTTTTTGCATTTTTTGGAATTAGTGATTGGACAGAAGCTAATCGAATTACCTTATTTGAATTTAGAATTCGAAATCGTGGCCATATAATGAGTCAGCTAGAACATGAGAAGAATTTACATCTTCAAGCTTTCTTGAATCGACTTGTCAAAGCGACGACAAAAGATGGAAAGGAATACAAATTCAAAGACTTTAGAGATTTCTATGACGAGAAAAAACGCTGGAATGAGAAACTTGGTAAAAATCACTCTGTTCCCGTCAATGAGAATCTAATTGCCATCGCTAAACGCATGCAAAATTATAAGAAAGGAGGGTATTAAATGAGTTCTACAAGTTACACGGTTGAAGCGATATTGAAGGCTAGAGATAGTGGTTTCTCAAGTGCTTTTAAAAAAGCGGAACAATCTGTAACTGGCTTAACGGGTATGGCTGGGAAAGTTGGGTCAGCTTTTAAGTCTGTTTTGGGAGCCAATCTTGTCAGTTCTGCACTGACTTCTGGAATTGGTGCAGTTACATCAGGGATTGGCGGAATGGTTTCTGAATTGAATAGCTCGCAAAAAGCTTGGAAGACATTCGAAGGCAATCTACAAGCTTTTGGAAAATCCGGCGCAGAAATTGCTTCTGCTAAGAAAGAGATGCAGGATTTTGCTACCAAGACCATTTATTCTGCTTCGGATATGGCTAGTACCTATTCTCAATTGGAAGCTGTTGGAACTAAAAATGTTGGAGGGCTTGTTAAGGCGTTTGGTGGATTAGCGGCTTCTGCAGAGAATCCTGCTCAAGCGATGAAATCCCTATCACAACAAGCTACTCAGATGGCAAGTAAACCAAAGGTTGCTTGGCAAGATTTTAAAATTATGATGGAACAAGCTCCTGCTGGTATGGCGGCTGTTGCTAAAGAAATGGGAATGTCCACAGCAGAATTGGTTGCTGCAGTTCAGGATGGGAAAATTAGTACAGAAGAATTCTTTGATGCTATGGAGCGAGCTGGTAACTCGGAAGCTTTCCAAAAGATGGCTACGGAGTTTAAAACGGTAGATCAAGCTATTGATGGAGCAAAAGAAAGTCTCGCTAATAAATTAATGCCAGCTTTTGAGGAATTTAATAAATTTGGAATTAAAGCAGTAAACGCTCTTTCTGATGCATTGGAGAAAATCAATTTTGATAAGATGGCTGGTCAATTAGGTAATTTTCTGAACGGAATTGATATTCAAGGAATCATAGATGGAATTGGCACCACAGTTGACAGTGTTGTAACAAAAGTACAAGCTTTCTGGAAGGAGTTTGAGAAAACTGGTGCAGTAGATGCTTTTTCTTCAGCAGTAGATTCTGTAGGAAGAGCTCTTGGCCATATTATTGATAATGCAACTGCAGTCAGTGTTATGGAAACATTGGGCACGACTCTTGGGAATATCGTTAAAGATGTGTCAGGAGTAGCAAAAGCTATTGGCGACTTTATTTCTAAATTAGATCCAGGGTTAATTCAAGGTTTTGCGAGTGGGTTAGTCGTTCTAGGTGGGGCTCTACTGGCTTTAAAAACAGGAATGACGATTGCTAAAGGATTGTCAAAAGCATTTGATTTTGGAAGCAAAATTGGTGGTCTGATTGGTAAAATATTTGGTCTCACAGGGGCTCAAGTTGCAAATGCTGGTGCCAGTTCAGGTATGGCAGCAGGTAACACTGCTGTCGGAACAACTGCCGGAGCAAGCGCTGGTTCGGTTATGAAGCTTGGTGCAGCGGTACTTATGATTGGTGCTGGAGTTTTGATGGCAGCAGCAGGAGTCTATGTGTTAGTTCAAGCAGCAATTCAATTGGCTAACGCAGGAACTGGAGCACAGCTCGCAATGTTAGCAATAGTTGCAGGAATTGCTCTGTTGGCAGCAGGAGCGGCTTTAATTGGACCAGCTTTAACAGCAGGAGCTGTTGGTATGCTTGCTTTTGGTGCGGCGATCATGATGATTGGTATTGGAATTGGGGTTGCAACGGCAGGTATTGCTCTGTTAGCAACTCAACTCCCTACAATTGCAATTTTTGGAGCTCAAGCAGCAGTCGCCTTCATGCAATTAGGAGCAGGAATGCTTATATTGGGTGCAGGAGCGCTTGTCGCTGGAGTCGGATTAACCATTGCTGCAGTAGGCGTTGTGGCTCTCGGTGTTGCGGCAGTCGTTGCAGCAGTTGGAGTCTTGGCGCTCGGAGTGGCTGCGGTAGTTCTGGGTGTAGGAATCGCAGTAGCTGCTGCAGGCTTATTGTTGATGACTACTACTTTGCCACCTATTGCTGCGCATGGAGCGGCAGCAGGAGCGGCATTGATCACACTGGGTGCAGGTTTACTAGTAGTTGGTGCAGGAGCTATAGTTGCAGGAGTTGGTTTGACTGTTGTCGGAGCTGGAGCTCTAGTTGCGGCCGCAGGAGCAATTGCATTAGGTGCAGGGTTAGTGGTAGCAGGAGCTGGTGTAGCAGTCTTCGGTGCTGGTCTTAAAGCAGCAGGCCCTGGAATGGATGCATTTGCTAATGCTATCAAGAAAGTTATTGATGCTATTAGCGGTGGTTTATCAAGTATTTTGAACTCTATCGCTGGAGTTATTGAATCGGTAGGTAAAGCTGCCCTAAATGCTGGTAAAGGATTCAATCAACTTGCTGACGGAGTGGTTAAAATCACCAATACAAAATTAGGTGATATGGCGGCATCTCTCGCAGCAGTTGCTACAGGAATCGGAAGTATTGCTAAACATGCTAGCAGCATGACTACTCTTGGTACTGCAATGACTCAGGTTGGAACTGCAATGATAATGTTTTCTGCTGGAGCTACAAGTTCAGTTGCTGCTATGACGGCATTTGGAACCGCAATTTCAACATTGAAAACAAGTTTTGAAACACTTCTAGCAACAATGACAACCGCTGCGACCGCATTTGCTACTTTTTCATCTCAAGCGGTAGCAGGAATGGCAGGTTTGTCAGCCATCAATGCACCAATCGCTTTGTTTAAATCCCAAATTACTTCAATTGGTCCAGCCTTACTGTTAGCAGGCGCAGGAATTACCTTATTCGCTACCCAGCTAACTCTTGTCGGTACCTCAGTTGGGACTGTTACAGCAGGATTTACCGCTTTGAGCATGGCTTTAACCATGATTACCGCTAGCATGCTTCAGCTTGGATCAAGTGCAAGTCAAGTAGTTGGGCAACTAAGTGGAATACCAGGAGCGACTCAAGCGGTAGCTTCTGCCTTTAATTCCATGAGTAGCCAAGTGCAGTCAGCTATGAACCGTGCCTTACAGGCTGTTATTTCAGTCGGAAACCGCATGAAAACTCAAGGCCGACAAATAGGTCAACAGACTGCCCAAAACCTAGCACAGGGGATTAGGAGTGGTTCTGGACAAGTTTCCAGTGCCATGAGTTCATTAGTCCAAGCTGCCGTATCAAGAGCGCAGGCTGGAGTCGGTGCTATGCGAAATGCAGGGGCTATGATTGGTCAAGGTTTGGCTCAAGGTATGCTTTCAGCTTTAGGTGCAGTTACGGCTGCTGCTGATGCACTTGTCGCTCAAGCAGAGCGTGCGGCTCAAGCTAAAGCCAAAATCCATTCTCCATCTCGCTTATTCCGTGATGAGGTTGGTATCTTTATCGGTCAAGGTATGGCAGTGGGTATTGAAAAGAGTACCAAGTATGTTACAGGGGCTATTGATGACCTTGTCGATGAAGCAAGTCAAATCGATTTGCGCTTAGATGACTTGTTTGACAACCGATTGAACTATCGGGCAAATCTTGGTGAAATCAAGGGTGACATTACTCACCAACTTGTTAACAGACGTGAGGAACGCAGATTTGACGCATTAAGCGAAGCTCTTGAAGTGATTCAAGCTTCACTTGAACGAGATATGGTTGTTAATGTCAATGGGCAAGAATTTGCTAGGGCGGCAGGTCGTGATATTTCTGCTTATCAAGCTAACGAGGCACGACTCAATAAACTATTAAGGGAAGGAAGACGATGATAGACGAAAAAATCATTATGACCTACAATGATGTGAATTTTGGTGATTTGATTGACATCATCTCAATTGAAAGGGACATTGGTAATAAGAGAGATGTTTCTACGAATCCTGCTCTAACTTTAGGAGCGACGGTCAACCGAGTTAAAATCGGGATGAAGGAGATTCGTGTCCGCTTTTCCTTGGCATCGGTAAAACTTTCTAGTATTCAGTTCGTGGATACTGTACAAGAATTTGAACCACATTATGTAAATTTGAATAAACTACGAGAAAAGATTGCGGGGCTGTTGAATACGACAGTCCCTTTAAAATTGGAATTCTCAGATGAGCCGGATCGTTACTATTGGGCTTTACCTGATGGAGACATTACGTTAGGATCAATCACAACTTGGTATGACGAGGGGACAATTACTTTTTTAGTTCCGGACGGAGTTGCTCATTCAACCACTTACAAAGAAGTAACTACCCATCGGGTAGAGGAGAATAGAATCGTCTATACAGTCGAGAATAAGGGAACAGTAGATGCATTTCCGATCATCGAGGTAGAACATGAAGAGGAAAATGGGTATCTAGCTTTTGTGAATCGAGAAAGTATTAGTGCTTTTGGAGATGAGTCTGCCGAGGATGCTTCGAACCAAGTGCGCCCATCAGAACCTCTTTTGGATTTTAAAGGAGGAAAGCTTTTTAATAGTGTATCTCTACCAACTAGAGTCTATGGCGGTGGTTCGTTTACTGGCAGTGGTGCTAAAGCTGATTATCAATCGAATAATGATCGCGGCTATGTCTTCAATATCAGTATTGAAGTTGTTAGTCAAAACACCAGTGCAAGAACGAGCCAAGTTCGTGTACGAGGTTATTTAACTAATAAAGGATGGACCTTCACGCTTTATGATATCCATGCGAATGTGGCGGTAGCTGGTCAGACCTTTAGCTACTCAGGCAGACCAGCAATGTTGCAGAATAATTCACGGTTGGATTTAATCGATAAAACAATTACAGTAAGTGGTGATTCTGTCGGTGTGTCTGGTTATCTTCAGGGCGGTGGAGGTTGGTCACCCAATCGTTTGACAGTCGGGACAAAGACTTTCCGCTTACCAAGAATGGCAACTTCTACAACACAACCAGGTAATACTCAAGCAACAGGTCCGAACTTAGCGCAAAAGAATGTTGCGGTCCGCAATGATTCTTCCGATGTCCAAAATGGCAGTCTTAAAATTGAAAATGCCTGGGGGAGAAATCACATTGCCTTGAATACTCTTGGCTCAATTGGTCAAAACCAAGGGGCTAGTTCAGCTGGATTAACTTGGGTGATTCCTGGTAATGAACGGACCACAAGTGAATATATTTGGTGGCGTCAAATTTTTTGGTGTGGTCGAGTGAACCAACGTGGCTGGTTAAAGGTTATTGTATCTGATGCCAGTGGTGGATTTCTTTATGGTGTCGAAACCATCAAGCGTGGAGATGATTTTGGGACGGAGTACAATTTCTTTGCGACCGATGGCAAGGGCGGTTTTGAATTCCATAAGCAATGGAAGTTCAAACCTAGTCATAAAAATGAGGAGAATCCTTTTAACGCGAGTCGCGGTTGGTCGGACCTTACACGAAAAGATGATCAAGTGGATGTTTACTGGTTTGGTTCGAAGTTCAGAGTGACTGTTCCTAATCTAAAAGGTAAACAAGCAGCTAAGATTCATGTGGTCTGGGGTGGTTATCCCGGACATGAGTGGCCAACTCACATGTACTTAGATGAACTTTATTTCCGGATGGACTTCGGAAACAAGTTTAATCAGAAGCCAGCGAATCTTTTTGGGAAACAATCAGAACTAGTCATCAACTCAGAAGATGACACGATTCAATTGGATGGGGTTATGAACGCTAACCTTTTAATTGATGGAGCAGGTTTTATTCGAATCCCTCCTGGGGAATCAGAGCTGCAATTTTATGCTTCGAAGTGGACTAGAAAGATGCCGAGGGTAACAATTCGATTTGAAGAGAGGTGGTTGTAAATGCTATTAACGATTCACGATGCAAACTTAAAAAAAGTTGCTTTTGTTGAAAATGATAAGTCAGGGACTTTAAACTTTTTTAACGATGAGTGGCGTCGTAATTTAGAGACAGCCTCTTCAGTTTTTAGCTTTTCTGTTTTTAAGAAAGCCCTTCAATATGACACAGTTACTTCAAAGACTTACACTGTTTTGAATGAACGGTCATTCGTTTCTTTTCGTTACAAGGGAAGGAGTTATCTCTTTAATGTTATGACCGTTAAAGAAAATGAAGATTTCATTGAATGTACCTGTTATTATTTGTCGCTTGAATTGACCAATGAATACACAGGAGCTTATAAGGCTGACAAAGCGATGAGTTTTGTTGAGTATATGAATCTCTGGGGAATGGTCGAAAACAACGCAATCAAGATTGGCGTTAACGAGGTTAAGGATCAGCAACGTAAATTAGAGTGGGAAGGAGAAGATACTGCTTTAAATCGGTTACTTTCTATTGCGAATAAATTCGATGCTGAAATAGAGTTAATCACAAAATTAAAACCGGATTCCAGCCTTGACGCTTTCGTTTTGAATATCTATAAAGCTAACGATGGCAAGGAAATCCAAGGAGTGGGGAAGAGACGAATTGACCTTCTTTTGCAATATGGACGTAATGTAAAAAATATCACACGAACTATAGACAAAGCAGAGATTTATAATGCGGTTATGCCTATTGGCACTTCAAACCAGGGAACTGATGACCCCAAAAAGGGAACTGCTGCCAAACAAGCTACTACACAGACTGGCTACACAGGTACATCTATCCAGTACGCAGGTAAAACTCTCTCGAAAGAAAATCTCTCTAAGATTGTGGAACACTGTCGTAAGAATGACTTACTGATTTCTGGAGTTATCTGTCAGCTCTACCTTGAAAGTAACTGGGGTAATTCAAACGTTGCAAAGATGGATAACAACTGGTCAGGAATGAGTGGAGGAGCACAGACTCGTCCATCTGGAGTAGTGGTTACGACAGGTTCTTGGCGTCCTGCAAATGAAGGCGGAACCTACATGCATTATGCCAACCTAGATGATTTCTTCAAGGACTATACCTACCTCTTAGCCCAACAAGGAGTCTATGCTGTTAAGGGTAAGAAGGATATTGAAGGTTATACAAGCGGTCTATTTCGTTCGGGTGGTGCTAAATATGACTATGCAGCGTCTGGCTACGGCCATTATATTGGTCTCATGCGTTCAATTCGCAGTGGGGTCAACACTGCAAACAATGGTGTGCTAGATAAATTAGATCGTGGGGAGTTAGTCGGGAACCTCACTAGTACTCCTGACAAACACTCTGCTACTTCTGATCCACGAATTGATAAGATGATTCAATGGTTTGAAGCTAGGCAAGGGAAGGTCACTTATTCCATGGCGAATCGTGGCGGTCCTAACTCCTATGACTGTTCATCGGCTATTTATTTTGCTATGCAACACGCAGGCTTCCAAGGTATTGGCACATGGGCATTTTCTACAGAAACGGAACACGATGCCTTAAAACGTGCGGGATATCAACTGATTGCTGAAAACCGCTCGGTACCACTCCAAAAAGGAGACATACTTATATGGGGAAAACGTGGATTTTCGGCAGGAGCGGATGGCCATACAATGGTCATGAAAAATGCCAATGATATGATCCACTGTAACTTCCGCCATAATGGTATCTCAACAAATAATTACCAAGCATATCTCCAAAGCATGGGTCGTGCTATCTACACCTACGTTTACCGCTTACCGAACCAAAAAGGAGATTCGGGAGCGCCTAAGACTCTTGCAGTCTTGAGGGAGGCAGATGGCTTGAAGAACCGTACTGTCGGTTCTGGTGAGTGTTACGGCTTGGCAGCTTGGTACTCCATGAAATTAAAAGGTCCTGGACTTGGTGGAGGGGTGACAGGTATTACTGACGTTATCGGCGATACCATGAGAGCTTCACATATCGGTGATGGCTATAATTTCGCTAAGTACGGTTGGAAGGTAGTTCGAGGTGGAAGTGATATTCGAGCGGGTGGGCTTTATAATGTCAAACCTAATAACGGAACCCCTCCCCAAACAGGCTATTATGGGCACACTGGGATCATCAGAAAAGTTGAAGGAAATCGTGTTACGGTTCTTGAGCAGAACTTTGCTGGTAAGCGGTATGTTATCGAAAACACTTATGATTTAGCTACCTTTAGAACTGGTATGCAGACAGTCTGCTACCCACCGGAACTAGCTAATGGAGGAACAATTGATGCTTCCCCTAAACCTGCCGAACCTAAAAAAGAAGAGCAGAAGACAGAAACTACAACAGGTACCGAAGTAGTTGAAGTTAGAGTTGATCCAAAACGATACCAGGAATGGAAAAATGAGAAGGGACAAGTGGAGTTTTACCTCAAAAATGGCGTGCTCTATGCGCCAATTTCTCGGGATCTATACCCTTCCGTTTTGACTGGTAAGGAAACTACTGACAACTGGATTCGTAAGGATATGAAGATTGAAACGGACTCCCAAGATGTCTTGATTTCAAGTGCTCTTCGTGAACTTCGTAAGCACGCATATCCAAAAATTACTTATGAAGTGGATGGATATGTGGACCTTGAAATAGGAGATACCGTCAAGATTCGAGATGAAGGATTTACACCGACTCTTATCTTACAAGCTCGGGTATCTGAACAGACAATTTCTTTTACTAATCCAGCCAATAACAAGACAATCTTTTCAAACTTTGTAGCCTTAGAGAATAAAGTGTCTAAAAATCTCATGACAGAACTTGAGAAGATGGTGGAAGATGCACGTCCTTATGAAATCCGACTCACAACGGATAATGGGGTTTCTTTTAAGAACAGTAATGGTTCCAGTTTATTGACTGCACAATTGTTCAAGGGAAGAAGTGAGCGCCAAGCTGTCTTTATCTTCAAAGACCTGGAGGATAACTTCCTTGGAACCAATCAACAGTTGGAAGTCAAAGCGGAAGATATTGAAAATGTCTTAAATGTGGTTGTCGAAGCTTATGTCAACAATGTCCTGGTCGCTACAACTGACATCAGTTTTACCAATACAAAAGATGGTACTGTCGGAAAAGCTGGACCCAAGGGCGCTGACGGAAGGACTCCCTATTTCCATACCGCTTGGGCGGACAGTGAAGATGGGCGACTAAACTTTACCGTAGAGGATTCCGCAAACAAGGAATTCATGGGGACTTACACTGACTACACACCAGAGGATTCAAGAGACCCTGGTATGTATAAGTGGGTCAAGGTTCGTGGTGATGACGGTCAAGATGGCCGTGGAGTTGTTAGCTACACGAACTACTATGCTTTGTCTGATACAGGTCAAGCAGTGAGTACACCAAAAGGAAATCTCTTGCTTGGAAGTGATAGCCGTTGGGAAAGTACTGCTTTCAGCTCTAAACACTATCAATTATCCGAACCTTTAGAAGCTGGAGCCACTTATACTTTGGCTATCCGTTGGTGGCGAGTCGGAGCAAACTTTAATAATTACAAGCCGATGATTTTTTACAATGGTTGGCGCTTGCAACTATTAGCTCCCATCAATACGACTAACAACCAACAGTCTCCTGTTCAATTGAAGTACGATTCAACTCTAGATTGTTGGTGGGCGACATTTACAGTTCCCAAAGAAGAATCAATGAATGATAGTCAAAAAGCAGACTATGCTAATCGAACGAGTCCACGAATTGAGGTTTATCGTCACGGTACCTCTACTAATAAAGATGAAACCGGAAATAACGAAGATAAGTTTAGAACTGGTGCAGATTGGGCAGTTTTGGTCAAGGGAGATATTCCCGTTAAAGGGCCTGTTAAATCTGATAAAGAACTAGGTTGGGTACCTGATGTTCTAGCAGTCACACCTCAAAAACGGTTTCTTTGGTATTACCGCATGGAGCAATATTCTGACGGTTCTGTTAAGACAACGGAGCCTATTTTGCTTGCCGTTCATGGTGAGAAAGGAGATCCTGGGGAACGTGGCTTGCAAGGTTTGCAGGGAGAACGTGGAGAGCGTGGAATCCCAGGTCAAAAAGGTGCTGACGGGAAAACACAGTACACTCACATAGCTTATGCCAACTCTGCTGACGGCCGTCAAGGATTTTCAGTTTCAGATTCTAACCGAACTTACATTGGAATGTATGTTGACTTCGTAGAGAACGATTCAACAGATCCAACTAAATACCAATGGACTTTAATCAAAGGTGCTGACGGACGAAATGGAACACCAGGACCAAAAGGAGCCGATGGTCGCACTCCTTACTTCCACGTTGCCTATGCAAGTTCGGCTGACGGTAGAACTAACTTCAGTACAACGGACGCAGCAGGAAGAACCTACATCGGAACTTATACCGATTTTGTACAGCCTGATAGCACCAATCCAGCAAGCTATGCTTGGGTACTGATGAAGGGCGCTGATGGCCGAGATGGTCGGGACGGAAGAGACGGTGCTCAAGGTCCGAAAGGCGATAAGGGAGATACTGGTGCTAGAGGACCCCAAGGAGCACAAGGGGTCAAAGGGGATAAGGGTGACAAAGGAGACCAAGGGGCGGTTGGCCCACGAGGTGAGCGAGGTCTTCAAGGTCTCCAAGGGCCACAGGGGGAACGAGGTATTCCTGGGGTCAAGGGTGCAGACGGTCGCACTCAATATACTCATATTGCCTATGCAGATACTAACCTTGGCGGTGGATTCTCACAGACAACTAATGGCTCTAAAGCTTATATCGGAATGTACGTTGATTTTGAGGAGGCAGATAGTCCGAATCCTGCTCGCTATCGTTGGACTCTGATCAAAGGTCGTGATGGAACTGATGGTCGAAATGGACGAGACGGTGCGCAAGGACCAAAAGGAGATAAGGGAGACCGTGGTGCTCAAGGTCTGAAAGGTGACCAAGGTGTACCTGGACCGAAAGGTTCTGATGGCCGGACTCCGTATTTTCATACCGCTTGGGCTAACTCTGAAGACGGGACCAAGGATTTTTCTACAACCGCTTCAACTGGACGTAGATTCATTGGTACGGTTACTGATTACAATCAAGCTGACCCGACAGACCCTAGAGCCTATCAATGGCATGCTTTGTTTGAGAATGCTGACACCGGGAACTATAATCATATTCGAAATGGGGCTTTTCCGAAGGATACCAAATATTGGAATAATGTAAGACTTGCAAAACACAGTTATTACTACAATAATCAGAAAAATCTATTCTTACTTGAAACGACTAGTCCTAATGAGTTAACAAGCGCTTCTGCTCGCTTTGAAGTTAAGCGAAATACAGAGTACACCCTAAGTTTCTATGCTTTTGCTAGCGGCAATGTTAGACACTCTGATGTCTTTTTCTTAGGTCGAAAGACAGGAGAAACAAATGATTTTACGATTATTAATCAACTCATCAAGAGTCGCCGTTTTTCTCCACATAAAGCTGAATACGTGACCGTCACTTTCAATAGTGGTGAAGCTGATTCTGGATTTATCCGCTTTGACAATAACGGCTCAAGTAATGGCCAAAATGCGGTTATGTTCTTTGGCGAAGTTATGTTGGTTGAAGGAAATGCTGCTCAAAAATGGAGTGCTAATCTTGACGATATTGAAGATGAAATCGCAGCTAAAGCTGACGCAGAACTGACCACCGAACAAATCAACCGACTCAACGAACAAGCGGGTATTTTGATTGCGGAATTGGAAGCTAAGGCATCAGCAGAAATCATGGCTCAATGGATTGAAACAGTTAAAAACCAAATCAAGGAAACCGAACGAGGCAAGAAGGAGACTGAGCAAGCTCTTATCTCTGCGAGTCAACGAATCATAGCTCTCCAGCAAAATATGGGAGACATGCAGATTCGAACAGATTTCATGGATACTTACTTCAGTCAGAGCCAGGACGGATTGATTCTTGGTAAGAAAGATGGTTCATCAGCGGTTCGTGTAAGTAACGACCGTATTTCTTTTGTCTCAGCTGGTAAAGAAGTTGCTTTTATTTCTCAAGGTGTGCTCCAGATTGACAATGGGGTTTTCGTGAAAAGTCTCCAAGTCGGACGTTTCCGACTAGAGCAACATCAACAAAATCTTGATATGAATGTTATTCGTTATGTAGGAGGTTTATGATATGGCAGAATTTTGGTCAAATGACGACCGCGGCTTTCGTCTTCGGGTATGGTTGGATACCACCTCCCAAAATGTAGAAGCTAATACCAGTCAAATTCGTGTACGAGCTCATCTCTTGAACAGGGGCTGGACTTTTACGGGTTATCAAATCAATGCGAGTGTAACTGTAGATGGGCAAACCTTATCTTATTCTGGCTCACCAGCTATGCTTTCAAATAACTCCAGTATTCAGCTGATAGATAAGACTATTACGGTCGCTCACAATGATGATGGTTCTAAGACAGCCAATATGACCGCTCGCTTACAAGGTGGGGGAGGGTATTCCCCTAATACCTTGAACATTGGTCAGCAGAGCTATAAGCTAGCAGATATTGCAAGGGCAAGTTCTGCCACAGTTCCAAGTGGAGTGATTGGCTCACCTATGACCATCACCATTCAACCGGTCAAAGCAGGATATACTCACACCATCCGTTATGAATTTGGGAGTAAATCGGGAACAGTTGCATCTAATGTGGCAACTTCCACGACCTGGACACCACCCATGGATCTCTGTGATCTCTACCCAAATGCAACGACAGGAACTGGCCAAATCCATGTGGACACCTATAGTGGCGGAAGGAAGTTAGGGACTCGGTCTTTTTCAACAAATGTCACAGTTCCGGATTCAGTTAAACCAACTCTTAGCAATTTCAGTTTGTCTGAAGGTAGCGACGTAGTAAAACGTAAGCTACCCGATGGACCTTTTGTTCAAATCCTATCTAAGGTTAAGGTAAACTTTGGTGTGGCTCAAGGTGTCCGAGGTTCGACTATTAAAGGCTATAAGGCAGTTGTCTTAGGGAGTAATCAGACAGTGACAGAAAATAACGGCACCTTTGGGGTTATCGACCGCAGCGGTGAAGTTACTGTTCGGGCAACGGTTATCGATAGCCGTGGTCGTGAATCTGCTCCGGTTGATAAGAAGATTCGATTTGAGTCATACCATGCACCAGTTCTGTCTTTTAGCGTTAAGCGGACCGGAGCTTTACAAGATATTCTAGTTATTAATCGGAATGCTAAGGTTGCAAGTCTTGGAAACAAGAATCGTATGAAGTTGCGATTCTTTTCAGCAAGAGGTCAATCTACAAATTATACGGCAGCAAATGGCCCAGCGGGCGGTGAGTGGACCTCTACTTTTGAATTTGTCAATGCGGAAGCTCAACTCACTGGTAGTTACTCTGGAACTAGTTCTTGGACGATTAAGGGAGTCTTGGAAGATTCCTTCACCTCTACAGAATTTGTTTTCCAAATTCCACCCGAACAAGTGGTTCTGTCCTATACACCGGACGGAGTCGGAATCAAGAAACCGTGGGAACGTGGAGCAGCAGATGTCAAAGGAGATGTCTATATTGATGGAAATCTAATCATCGATAATAAACACATACAGTATCACGCCTTAACTTCAAAAGGCGGAAGGTCAACCTACAATGCGTCACGAACAATGGACTTAAACCTAAAAACAGTCAATCAATTCTTTTCTGTTAATGAGCCAAAGAATGGGCCTTTAGGAGATTTTAGAGGTCAGTTTTATGTAGCAGTCTATTCTGAGTCGGACAATTATCTTTCTCAAGATTTAATTGAAAAAGGGACTGGTCGTCGATTTGTTCGCACTAGAAACGCAGGAAATTGGACACCTTGGAAAGAGTATGCTTTTAAGGAAGAAGTGCCAATAAGAACTGAGTGGAGACAATTGCAAGAAGGTATTAGCGTCAAACGAATTGGTGAGATTGTGACTATCAAACTTGTTGAAGTCAGATTGACAAAAGGAACTGATATAAGTTTTACAAAACTTCCAGAAGAGTACAGACCGCCTTACAAAATCATGGAGAATGTTGCTATGTGGGCGGTTGATAACAATATCGCTAAAGTCCAAATCGAATCTGACGGCTCTTGGTTCTTCTTAGGTGGCACTATCAAAGGAAACTATGTTGTCAACGCTCAAATCACATTTATAGTGTAGAAAGGAAACACATTATGAAACTTGAATACCAATCAAAATCTTTACGCTATGGAGCAGACGGACATCCATCTAAAGCACAAATCAATCTTGGCAATGCGGAAGGTGCGGTCTATCCAGTCTTTCTCAGTCCAGATGTTATTGAGAAATCAGACACTGAATTATTTGAGTTAGCACTGGATGAAATCTACAATCAGAACTTCCCACGGCGGGCTGAGAATGAGAAATTCAATATCATGGGTGAGAAAATCGCCCAGTTTGACGATATGATGGACAAGATGAAAAAGGCGCTGGATGAATCTGAAAAGATGATTCAAACAGTCAGCATGACCGTTAATGAAATGATTTTCAAAAATGATGAAGATACTACAGACATTGAAGAATAACTTTAAAGGAGAACAGGCTATGATGATTAACTTTTTTGCAATGCAGATTGAACGTGGGTGGATTACTCTTGAGCAAGTGCCAAAACGGTACCGTGCCAAGGTGAAAGAACTTTTAGATTTATCCGAAATCGAATCAGGAACGGAAGAGGGAGGTAAATAGTATGTATCAACCAATCCTACCGGATTTGGTAACTAGTGAACTATTTTTACATCTGAGGGGGCTGACCAACAGCCCCTATATTCATGCTTTCTTTTGGTTGATGTGGATTGATATTATTACGGGTTACATAAAAGCTGGAAAAACCAAGACATTTGATAGTAAGACGGGTACTTGGGGAATGTTAAAACATCTCCTCGTTTTTGCAACGATTATTCTTGTAGGAACATACTCTCGAGCTCTGGGAGTGCGACCTTTCGGGATAGCTTGGGTTATGTTTTTTAATTTTAATTACCTGGGTTCCATTATCGAAAACTGGGAAGTTATTGGTTTAGGTTTTCCTGAGTTCTTGAAACCGTATATCAACCAGAAAAAGAAAAAAGCCAGCCAGTTGGCTCAGTCTTTAGTTGAAGCTAATTTAAATATTACAGACAAAGGAGAAAATAAAGATGGCAACACTGAATGAAATTATTAGCTTTGCAGAAAATTTAGCGAATGCAGGACAAGGTTGGGATCAAGATGGTTATTTTGGCACACAATGTGTGGATTTGCCAAACGGAATCGCTAGTCGATTTTTCGGTAAAACTCTTTGGGGAAATGCAATTGACTTGCTTAATGCGGCGGCAGGACTTGGCTGGGAAGTGGAGTACAACGAGGCTGGTAACTTGGACTCTAAACCACGAGCTGGTGCGGTATTTGTTATGGATACGACTTATATTTGGGGTCATCCTTACGGTCACACAGGGTTGGTTATTTCGGATTCTGACGGATATACTATGCAGACTATCGAGCAAAATATTGATGGTAATGCGGATAGTTTGATTGTAGGAGGTCCAGCCCGCTATGCGACCCGTGGTTTTGACGGAGTTGTTGGTTGGTTCTACTATCCCGTCTCAGACTCACCAGCTCATGCATTACCAACACCAAACGGCGATGGCACAATTCACGAAGAAACTGGGACTTTCACGGTAGAAGTTTCTGCTTTGAATGTGCGTGCAGCGGCTGGACTTAACGCAGAAGTAGTCGCAGTATATACACCAGGGCAAAAAATTCACTATGACGGCTACTGCGATCTTGATGGCTACATCTGGATCACTTACATCGCTCAGTCTGGAAACCGGCGCTATGTAGCAGTCGGTCGGTCTGAAAATGGTCGTCGTGTAACTAGCTTTGGTTCTTTTGAATAGCTGAAAGGGGTCGGATTCGACTCCTTTTTTCATGGAGGGATTTATGAAAACATCCAACCAAACAAAACTAGAGCGCCAATCAGGGCGCAAAATCAAGCAAAGAGATACCTCTTCCATCTTCCGCTACAAACTATTAACCCATGACGAAAAGACCCTGTCTGGAGCTGCTAGGGTGCAGTTGATTCATACTGATAGGGGTATGCTTGAGATTGAGGCAGAAGTTGTCGAGAACGTTGTAGAGTTCAAGTTAGAAAAAGCTTTACCAATCGGAACTTACACAGTTGAAATTGAACATGTGGGCTATGTCTTTCCGTCCTCTAACTCCGAAACTATCCAGGTCAATGAGAATTTAGGCGAGTTTGTTTCTGAAAAAGGGATTGAACTCTATTCTTTAAAAGAGATTGTTAAAAAGTATGTGGAGGAAACCAAAGAAGAAAACACTCCGGATTTGCTTTTATTTTATAATTTAGGAAAGGTTTAAAGATATGTCACTAAATACAGAAAAACTAACAGCATTCGCTACTGCGGTCGGTGTTGACTATAAGGAGTTGAAGCAGTCGCTTGGCGAAAAAGTCAGCGTTTCAGATTTGAATACAGCAATCGAGCAAGCTAGCCAGGCGCTCAAATCGGAATTGTTGGGTGAAGGTGTTCCGGAGCAATTTGATACACTGAAAGAAATTGCAGACGCTATTACGAATATGAATGGTCAAGCAGAAGCAGCAGTGGTTGCCAAACTTGCGGAACTTGGTCAGAAATTTGACGACATCGAAGCATTGGATTTGGTTGCCGTCTACAATCAAGCAAAGGCCTAGTCTATGAAGAATCTACTTGATTTTATTAAGGCGGTTGGTCAAGACATTAAAGAGTTGAAAGCCAACACAGCGCCTGAACGATATGGGCCTACAGGGTGGTTTTTAGACCGCTCTGTTGATCCGTGGGTATTTCGTTTTGACAATGGCGCTAATTTGACCTTGGGCAACGTCGATAGACGAGCTTACATTTATCCAGACAGTTCACCAATAACTGATGTACGATTGTCCGAGTATCGTGTGATTCTGACTTTGATGAGACAAGCGAATGGGTCAATTAGTGCAGCAGATTGGAGAAACGTCAGCAATGTGGCTCGCTTTTGGAATTTGGCCAAGGTCACGAATCCAGTTAAAGATTCATCAGTCTATGACTTCAGCAAGGCTATGTATAATGCGACAGATACTAGTGCTCCCTCACGTCGCAATCAGCAGATTTTGATTCGTTGTTACTATGAACTCGGTGTGTTTACAGAAGAAGACATTCTAAGTTTTGGTGCGGTGAAGAAGTAATGAATTGCCCCTCTGGAGAGATCCGGAGGGGCTTTTTTGCGTTAGTCTAAATCGCATTTATGTAGAAAAAATTATTGAAAAAACAGAAAAAAGTAGAAAAAGTTCTAATAAAGCGATATAATTTTCTCTAGAAATGAGAATCGGAGAGTTTCAAAAAATGGTTGTTGAAATTTATCCTGCTTGGCATGGGACAACCAATGTGAGAAAGAATTGTATTTTAGCACATGGGTTTAAATACGAAAAATATAAACCTGGGGTAAAGCCGCAACGTCATCCAAATGATTTAGGAAATGGTACATATTTCTTTCTTCCGTTCGCAAATGATAGTGGTAAAACCATTGCTTCAGCGTATGTCCAAAAATACAAATCAAAAGAGTTGGAGGAGAAAGATGTAAAACCAGAACTAATCAAAGCAAGGTTGAAGTTTGATTCATCAGAGAAAATTTTTGTCTTAGATGAAACAGGGTTAGCGATATTAGATGAATTTAAAAAAGAATTTGACGATAAACTAGCCCTTCATTTGGTAGATATAAAAGATGATGGTGCTAAGAAACGGGCATCTAAACTGAATCAAAATCAAGGATTGCTGATAGAATTATTATTAGACTTGGCGGCTGAGTATAATAATAATTATGATGCGGTTCGATCTGAGACCTATACAGATATAGATTTCCTGCCTGTAATTGATGGTAACAATGGAACTGAAATTTGTATTAGAAATAAAGATTGCATCACAGACTTATCTTAGTTAAATGCTTTAGAAAAAGGAGGGATAAAATGAGTTTATTATCTAAATTTTTAGGAACAGAAAATTATTCATTATCAGATTCTCCTATGTTTCAAGAGTTGATCCGCAATATTAAAGCAGACAATATCGATACAGAAGGTTTTGAACTCTACCTAGATGACTTGTCTGAAAGAAATTATTTTGAAGAAGAAGTTCATCTCGAAAAGAGTTACTCTTCTGAAACTCTCTTGAAAGAGAATAGGGCGTTGAGATATAGGAGTGATGTGTATGGAATCTCTACAGGTGGAGAAGGTCATGTTTACGGGGTATCGGTAAATAATAAATACGATTATACTGGCTACACTGCAAAAAGTCAGATTCTAAAAGGTAAAGAGGTAGCAGCATAATGTCATCATTGAAATTTAAAGATTATTTTCTAAATGAGTTGTCTTACAAAAGGAATTCTAACTTTGACCCTAGCGTTGAGGTTTTAAATTTAAAGCCTGAATTATCTGCAGCTATCACAATTGTTGGAGATAGTAAGGCGTATATTAATTTGAACACTAAACAAGGCGATATTAGTCTAACTGATTCCGCATTCGAGTTGGTTGTTGATATTGTGGGTGAATTTGAATTTGACTACGATCCTTCTGAGTATGATATTAAGTTTGAAAACTTTTTAACCGAAAATGGATTAGCTATCCTTTGGTCATATATTCGTCCAATGGTATCAGATATGATTACTAGAGGTAATGAATTTCCTAATTTTATTCTTCCGGTTATCAATATTCAAAAGATGTTGAAAGATAACGATTCTTTGGTTATCAAGTATAAGGAAGAAGACTAACCCCCTCCCCGCGGAGGGCTTTTTCATTACAAAAAAACTTAAACTTTTTTCGAATACCTCTTGACAATATACGCAAAAGCGTATATAATATAAATATAGAAAGGAGGAAGTTATGGCAAAGCATAGAAAAAAGCCAAAGATAAGTCTGAAAATTCGCTTCAACATTCTTATCTTTGACTTAACCATAACAATCGAGTGGGACTAACCCACTCGCCCCTTCGGGGGTTATGCTTATCATAACAAAAAAATCATGGGATTGAAAGTATCTTTTAAAATTGAACGCCATAAATTTGATTGGAAAGCGTTGATTGGCTGGATTATCTTTTTCGTAATCCTTTGGTGCGTTTTTAAGTAGGAGGGGAGTATGGCAGTATCAGAATCACAAAAGCGAGCTAATAAAAAGTGGGACGAAGCTAACAAAGAACGTAAGGCTTATATCAATAAACGTTCAACTGCTAGAAGTTTCGTCAAAAATCTAGCCACCCTCGAAGACCTGGACGAACTCACTCAGCTTATCCAAGAGCGCAGAAATATGTTACAATAGATAAAAATTTATGGAAAGGTTCCATTGATTTTCTAACGCCAGCCACTCCGATTTAGGAGTGGTTTTTTTGCCCCAAATTCGCCCCAAAACTTTAGAAAATATAGTTAAAGTATGTAAAAATAATTCAATAAAATCCCTAAGATTAGGGGATATTTCGCTCTATGTGATTCTATTATTTCCTCCCTTTTTCTCTCAGGGTGGATGAAACTACGTTGAAAAAGCCTGTAACAACAGGCTTTTTACTTTACCTATTCCAAATACTTTTTATCTTGTTAGATGGAAAATCGTGTTGGAAATTATTTATTTGAGTAAGGTGTTACGGAGTGAGGGGAAAGCCTCCTCCTTTATTTTCATCTTTTTGTGAAAATGAGGGACTTTTTCTCTATTTCAAGGTGTATTGTGGTATACTAGATAGGTTACAATTAAGTTGGTGGGATGGAAGCGTATGCTCAAAAGGATGGCATCTCATCGCCCGTTCCTGGGAACAGGGGCCGAGATTGTAAAGAGTTCCCATCCCAATTGATTGATAGAAAGAAGAGACCATTGAAATTTATAGAATTAGGTTTATCGCAAGAATTATTGACAGAGATTGAGAAGGCTGGTTTTGAAGAAGCAAGTCCCATTCAGGAGCAGACGATTCCCTTGGCTTTGACTGGTAAAGATGTTATTGGACAGGCACAGACTGGTACAGGGAAAACGGCTGCTTTTGGTTTGCCAACATTGGAAAAAATTAGACCCCAAGAAGCAACGATTCAAGCTTTAGTGATTGCACCGACGCGGGAGTTGGCAGTGCAAAGTCAGGAGGAGTTGTTCCGCTTTGGCCGTTCTAAAGGAGTGCGCGTGCGCTCTGTTTACGGGGGCTCAAGTATCGAGAAGCAAATCAAGGCTTTGAAGGCGGGAGCACATATTGTCGTAGGTACGCCAGGTCGTCTCTTAGACTTGATTAAGCGTAAGGCTTTGAAACTAGATAAGATTGAGACTTTGATCTTGGATGAAGCGGACGAGATGTTGAATATGGGCTTCTTGGATGATATTGAAGCGATTATTGAGCGTGTCCCAGCTGAGCGTCAAACGCTTTTATTCTCAGCGACTATGCCAGATGCGATTAAGCGAATCGGCGTACAGTTTATGCAAGAGCCTGAGCATGTGAAAATTGCAGCCAAAGAGTTAACAACCGAATTGGTTGATCAATATTATATTCGTATCAAGGAGCAGGAGAAGTTTGATACGATGACACGCATCATGGATGTTGAGCAACCTGAATTGGCGATTGTCTTTGGACGGACTAAACGTCGTGTAGATGAGTTGACACGGGGCTTGAAGATTCGTGGGTATCGCGCAGAGGGAATCCATGGAGACTTGGATCAAGGCAAGCGTCTTCGTGTTCTCCGTGATTTTAAAAACGGTAATTTAGATGTTTTGGTTGCGACAGATGTAGCAGCGCGTGGTTTGGATATTTCGGGAGTGACTCACGTCTATAACTACGATATTCCGCAAGATCCAGAAAGCTATGTTCATAGAATTGGTCGGACTGGTCGTGCTGGGAAATCAGGTCAATCTGTAACCTTTGTTTCTCCAAACGAGATGGGGTACCTTCAAATCATTGAAAATTTGACCAAAAAACGTATGAAGGGTCTTAAACCGCCAACAGCGGAAGAAGCTTACCAAGCCAAAAAACAAGTTGCTCTTAAGAAAATTGAACGTGATTTTGCGGCAGAAGACTTTGCAGCTAAAGCTGCAAAAGTTAGCAAGGATGCTATTCAGTTGGCTAGTGAATTCTCTCCAGAAGAACTGGCAGCTTATATTCTAACCTTGGTGGTTCAGGATCCAGATAGCTTACCTGAGGTAGAGATTGCTCGTGAGAAACCATTACCATTCAAACCGTCTGGAAATGGACAGCGTGGAGGAGGTCGTGGTCGCCGCGAAGGAGGTTACCGATCTGGTAATCGTGACCGCAATGATCGTCGAGATCGCAACCGTCGAGATAACTACAAAGGTAACCGTCGCAACGACCGCTTCGAAAAAGAAGGTCGTTACCGTAAAAACACCCCCAAAAAAACCTCCAGTGAAAAGAAAACTGGCTTTGTGATCCGGAACAAAGGAGATAAGTAAAACTCTCCAGTGGAGAGTTTTACCCCGAGCCAAGAAATAGGATGGCGAGGCAGTCCAGTGGAGTAATGTTAGAACGTTTCACGTTCATTCCTTAAAAACTCAAATCGTCAATTCCTGACTCTTTGACTATCCCGAGCCAAGAAACAGGAGATCGAGGTAGTCTAGTGGGACTCGCATAGTTTCTGTTGACTGGTTTGATTCTGGATTTTTCAATTGAACAGTGTAAAACCCTGAGCGGCATTCTGCCAGCTCAGGGTTTTGAGGTTAATGGGGGAAGGGGATAGCGACTACTGCACCGATAACTGCGCAGGCTGTGTAGAGTTGTGGGGGCATGAGCGGGATAGTTTGGGAGAAGAAGGCAATGCCTTTGAAGGCTCCGTAAAATCAGCTAAAGGACAGGTTCGCTTCTGTTGCCCCGTCTCTTTGAATGGATATAAGCTCAGTTGTGGCGAGTTGGTTCATCTCATTTAAAAGTTTGACTGGGATTATTCGTTCCTCTTACTTATCTATTCGAATTGCAATAGGGGATTAGTGACTAAAGTTATGTAAAAGCGAATATTCATGCTAACCTCTAATTGTTTTATAATGAATCAAGGCCAGTTCTTTTTATTATAACTCCGCAGTTATTCTATTTCTGCTTAATGTTATGAAATGTCTTCAAAACGTTCTGAACGGTAAAATTGGGTCGCTTTAAGGTAAGTCAATAGGTGATTTTCAGACAGGAGGTCTGGAGATATGCTATAATGGAAATAATAGATATGAATGAGGGTTTGCCATGTATATTGAAATGCAGGATGAGACTGGGCGTGTGTCCAAGGATATGATGGTTGATATTGAAAAACTGGTTGAATCGGCAGCTAAGCGAATTGGAAAAGAAGACAAAGAAATGGCCATCACCTTTGTAGACAATGAGCGTATCCACCAAGTGAATCTGGAATATCGTGGAATGGACCGTCCGACTGATGTTGTCAGTTTGGAATACAAACCAGAAGATTCGATTTCTTTTGAAGGAATGGATGAGGCAGACTTAGCTGAACTCATGGGAGAGTTCGATGCCTATATTGGAGAATTGTATATTTCGGTAGACCGGGCTTTGGAGCAGGCTGCTGATTACGGGCATTCTTTTGAACGGGAAATGGGCTTCTTAGCTGTCCATGGTTTTTTACACATTAATGGTTATGACCATTACACTCCCGAAGAAGAAGCAGAAATGTTTGGATTACAGGAAGAGATATTGACAGCTTATGGACTCACAAGGGAATAAACGCAAGTGGAAAAATCGAGATCTTGTCTCTAGTTTGGAATTTGCCCTGACGGGGATTATCACGGCTTTTAAAGAAGAGGCTAATATGCGGAAGCATTTAGTTTCAGGATTTCTCGTGATTGTTGCGGGTTTGATTTTTCAAGTTTCAGCTATTGAGTGGCTCTTTTTGTTGTTGAGTATTTTTATGGTGATTACCCTAGAGATTGTAAACTCAGCGATTGAAAACGTTGTGGACTTGGCTTCCAATTATCATTTTTCCATGCTGGCTAAACATGCGAAGGACATGGCTGCAGGAGCGGTTTTGTTCTTCTCTGGTTATGCTGTGATTACAGGTCTAATTATTTTTGTACCTAAAATTTGGAATCTATTTTTTTAAGTATAAGGAGAATGAATGTCTTTTAAATCAGGTTTTGTGGCGATTTTAGGTCGTCCTAATGTTGGGAAATCGACCTTTTTGAATCATGTTATGGGGCAAAAAATTGCCATCATGAGTGATAAAGCACAAACGACACGGAATAAAATCATGGGGATTTATACAACCCCAGAGGAACAAATCGTCTTTATTGATACCCCTGGTATTCATAAGCCTAAAACGGCTTTAGGGGACTTTATGGTTGATGCCGCCTATTCAACCCTTCGTGAGGTGGATACCGTTCTCTTTATGGTGCCTGCTGATGAGCCTCGTGGTAAGGGAGATGATATGATTATCGAACGCCTGAAACAGGCTAAAGTTCCAGTGATTCTTGTTGTTAACAAATTGGATAAGGTAAATCCTGAACAACTCTTGGATCAAATCCAGGATTTCAAGGATCAGATGGACTTTAAGGAGATTATTCCGATTTCTGCTCTTCAAGGGAACAATGTATCGCACTTGATTGATGTCTTGTCAGAAAATCTTGATGAAGGGGTCCAATACTTCCCAGAGGACATGATTACTGACCATCCAGAGCGTTTCTTAGTATCTGAGATGATTCGTGAAAAAGTGCTCCATTTGACGCGGGAAGAGGTTCCGCATTCAATCGCTGTGGTTGTTGACAGTATGAAGCGAGATGAGGAGACAGATAAAATTCACATTCAGGCTACCATTATGGTGGAGAGATCTAGTCAAAAAGGTATTGTTATTGGTAAGGGAGGTGCCATGCTTAAGAAGATTGGTACTTTAGCCCGGAAAGATATTGAGACTATGTTAGGAGACAAAGTTTTCCTAGAGACTTGGGTCAAGGTTAAGAAAAATTGGCGAGATAAGAAATTGGATTTGGCCGATTTTGGTTACAACGAAAAGGAATACTAATGCCAGAATTACCTGAAGTAGAGACCGTTCGCCGCGGTCTTTCTCCATTATTAAAAGGCAAAGTGATTACTCAAGTGACGGTTCTCTATTCACCGATGGTGCGGACAGGAGCTGAGACTTTGGTCCATGACCTGCTAGGTCAGGAAATTCAAGATGTTCAGCGGCGAGGCAAGTACCTCATTTTTGACTTGGGGAAGCATGTTTTGTTATCTCATTTACGCATGGAAGGAAAATTTTTCTTTCAAGAAGAACCACAAAAGACCTTGAAACACCAGCATGTTCTGATCGATTTTGAAGATGGATCTCGCTTAGTTTATCAGGAAGTTCGGAAGTTTGGAACCTTAGACTATTTGGAAAAGGATGCTCTAGAAGCCTATTTTCAGTCTAAGAAACTAGGTCCAGAACCAGTTGAAGAGGCTTTTCGTTTGAAGGAATTCCGAGAGGGCTTAGAGAAGTCACGCAAACCTGTAAAATCACTTCTTTTAGAGCAACGGCTTGTGGCTGGTTTAGGGAATATCTATGTGGATGAGGTTTTATGGCAGGCTAGGATTCACCCCTTGCGTCAGGCTTCCAGTTTATCTGCCCGAAAGATTACTCAACTTCGGAAGGCTATTATTGAAGTCTTAGCTGAAGGAGTGGCTCGTGGCGGATCTACTATTCGAACCTATAAGAACGCATTGGGGCAGGCTGGCACTATGCAGGAAGTCTTGAAGGTTTACGGTCAAGAAGGACAACCCTGTCCTCGTTGCGGTCGAGCTATTGAAAAATTCAAAGTTGGAGGAAGGGGGACCCATATTTGTCCCCGCTGTCAGAAGTTATGAAATCCAAAATAATCGGCTTAACGGGTGGTATTGCTTCCGGAAAAAGCCAAGTGACCCACTATTTACGGCAACAGGGCTATAAGGTGGTGGATGCGGATCAAGTTGTTCATGAGTTACAGCTTCCTGGAGGCCCCTTATATCAGCTATTAGTGGGATATTTGGGAGATGAGATTTTAGATGAGACAGGGAACCTCAATCGAACTTTACTGGCTCAACGTTTCTTTTCAGATGTAGATTTACGTGCTTGGTCTAAGCGTGAGCAGGGACGTGTGATTCGGGAGGCTTTGGCAGCTGAATTAGAGCAGGCTCAGAGGTCTGGACAAGTTGTTTTTTTTGATATTCCACTTTTGTTTGAAGAGGATTATGACGGTTGGTTTGAGTCAATCTGGTTGGTTGATGTTGATGAGACGACTCAATTGAAGCGTCTGATGCGGCGAAATGGTCTCTCAGAGCTAGAGGCACGTAAGCGTCTGGTCAGTCAGTGGTCATTAGCGCAGAAAAGGCCCTTAGCCAGTCTTATTTTGGACAATCGGGGGCATTTAGAGCAACTTTACCAGCAAATTGATCAGGCCTTGTCTGATTTGAGGAAGTATGTTTAATCCATAAATAGATGAGGGTGTATGAGAATTAAAATTCAATTGCGTTGCCAATCTTGTGGCAGTCAAAATTATATCAGTAGTAAAAATCCTCAATCGCATCCAGATCGAATCGAGGTGCTTAAATATTGTCCTAAGGAGCGTCAGGTAACGACTCATCAGGAAATGAAGTAGGGATGGTCGATGGTTTACAAGTTGGGGAAACTATGCTAATATAGAAGGGATTTGAAGGAGTTTGGCAATGTTTCAATTATTATTAACTGTATTTTTAGTCCTATCTGTTATTTTGGTCATGGTCATTTTTATGCAACCAACTAAGAATCAATCTTCTAATGTGTTTGATTCTAGTGGCGGTGATCTATTTGAACGTACAAAAGCTCGGGGATTCGAGGCAGTTATGCAGCGAACAACTGCTGTGTTGGTCTTTTTTTGGCTAGCGATTGCCTTGGTTTTAGCCGTGTTATCAAGTATTTAAGTATTTAGGGCGAGTTGGAGTAAGACCAGAGGTCTTGCGTGCAACCGCCCTTTTTTGAGAGGTATAAATGAAAGAAAAAATGATGGCCCTATTGAAAGAGTCTGGGCCAATGTCAGTGGATCAGTTAGGGGATTCCTTGGGAATGAAAAGCGCCAAGGGATTTACGAATCTGGTCAAAGAAATCTCCCGTTTAGAAGGGCAGGGAAAGTTGTCTTTCACGGATGAGGGGACGATAGCTCTGAAAGAAGTTAGGAAAAAAAACGTAGTTCCTAAACTTGAAGGGATTTTTCATGCCCATAAATCGGGATTTGGTTTTGTGACGGTTGATGAGACCGAACCAGATGTCTTTATTGGTCGAGACCTGGTGAATCATGCGATTGATGGGGACAGGGTTCGAGTAGAGATTCTCAAAGTTGCAGATCGTATGAAAGGCAGCTCTGCGGAAGGTAAGATTGTGGAAGTCCTTGAACGCTCTTTGACACGGATTGTTGGAAAGGTCATTTTGGAAGAAGGGAAGTCCAAGTACCCAGCATATATTCGTTCTCGTAATCAGAAGATTAATCAACCGATTTATATTCAAAAAGGAGATTTCGAATTACAGGGAACGGAGGTTGTGAAGTTAGCAATTCGTGACTATCCGAATAAAAAACATCCTTATTTTGTCGCAGACTTGATTGAAATTGTAGGTCAGGTAGATGATACAGGTATTGACGTCTTAGAGGTTCTAGAATCGATGGATATTGTATCGACTTTCCCGGATGCTGTTTTAGCGGAAGCTGAAGCAATTCCAGATGTTCCTAGTGCCAAAGATATGGAAGGAAGACTAGACCTGCGTTCAGAATTAACCTTTACTATTGATGGAGCAGATGCCAAAGATTTGGATGATGCTGTCCATATTAAGCGTTTGGATGGTGGGAACTTTGAGCTAGGTGTTCATATTGCGGATGTTTCTTATTATGTGAAGGAAGGCTCTGCTTTGGACAAGGAAGCTCTAGAGCGTGGAACATCAGTCTATGTGACGGATCGTGTTGTACCCATGTTACCGGAACGTCTGTCTAATGGTATTTGTTCTTTGAATCCGCAGGTGGATCGTCTAACCCAGTCGGCTATTATGGAGATTGACCGTCGAGGAAAAGTGGTCCGATACCAATTGGCTGAAACAGTTATCAAAACTAGCCAACGGATGACTTATTCGGATGTGAACGCGATGATTGCTGGGCAAGATGAGGTGATTCAAGCTTATCCAGAATTACTGGAATCTGTGTCAGCTATGGTGGATTTGCACAAAATTTTGGAGCAAATGCGGGTGGATCGCGGGGCTCTTAATTTTGATACCAATGAGGCTAAAATTTTAGTCAATGCGAACGGAAAGCCCGTTGATATTGTTTTACGTCAACGAGGCTTGGCGGAGCGAATGATTGAATCCTTTATGCTAGTGGCCAATGAGACTGTTGCGGAGCATTTCTACCGTAAGGATTTACCGTTTATTTATCGTATTCACGAAGATCCTAAGGCTGAGAAATTGCAAAAATTTATTGATTTTACAGCTAGCTTTGGCTTACGGATTTATGGTACAGCCTCCAAGATGACCCAAGCATCTCTTCAGGATATTATGGCAGCTGCCAAGGGACAGGTCTATGAAGAGGTTTTAGCGATGATGCTCTTGCGGAGCATGCAGCAGGCTCGTTATTCGGAGCATAACCATGATGGACATTATGGCTTGGCTGCTCCTTTCTACACCCACTTTACAAGTCCGATTCGGCGCTATCCAGATTTAATGGTGCACCGAATGATGCGGGATTATCGGAAGAGTACAGAAAAAGCGGCTCATTTCCAAGAAGTATTACCGGCGATTGCTAGTCAGTCTTCCAATCGGGAACGTCGAGCGATTGATGCTGAGCGTTTTGTGGAATCCATGAAGAAAGCGGAGTTTATGTCAGACTTTGTGGGGCAGGAGTTTGATGGTGTCATTGCTTCGGTGGTGAAATTTGGGATTTTTGTAGAACTTCCCAATACGGTTGAAGGATTGATCCATGTTACCAACCTACCTGAGTTTTACCATTTCGATGAACGAACTCTATCTCTGCGTGGTGAACGTACTGGTACAACTTTTAGAATCGGACAGCCGATTCGCATTCGGGTTGAACGGGCCGATAAAGAGACTGGAGAAATCGATTTTGCCTATCTAGCTGGTGGCGAGGTGGAGAAGAAGTCCTCCCGTTCTAAGCGCTCGCAGCGCGAGCGCAAGAAGAAACGGGAACAGTCCCAACCATTTTACAAAAAACAAGTAAAAAAAGGAGGTCGTCATGGCCAAAGGAGAGGGAAAGGTCGTCGCTCAAAATAAGAAAGCACGTCACGACTATACTATCGTCGATACCATCGAAGCTGGGATGGTTCTGACTGGAACGGAAATTAAAAGCATTCGTGCGGCTCGGATTACACTCAAGGATGGCTTTGCGCAGATTAAAAACGGTGAAGTTTGGCTAAGCAATGTCCACATTGCCCCTTATGAAGAAGGCAATATCTGGAATCAGGATCCGGAACGCCGTCGCAAGCTCCTCCTCCATAAAAAACAAATTCAGAAGTTGGAACAGGAGATCAAGGGAACAGGAATGACGCTAGTTCCTCTCAAGGTGTACTTAAAAGACGGTTACGCTAAATTACTATTGGGACTTGCTAAAGGTAAAAAAGATTACGATAAGCGTGAATCAATTAAACGCCGTGAGCAAAATCGAGATATTGATCGGCAAATGAAGAGTTTCAATCGTCGCTAGGAGGTAGGAGATGCAAATATCCAATCGTTTTAGTATCGGGGTCCATATTTTGGTTCTTGTTGCAAGACAAGAAGAACAGGAAATCCTATCGAGTGAAGATTTAGCTGGTAGCATCGGTGTCAATCCTGTGATTGTTCGCAAAGTTATGTCACAACTGAAGAATTCGCAACTGATTCAAACAAGACGAGGAATTGCTGGAGTTGAACTCACGAAAGCTCCCCAAAATATTCGTCTCTACGATATCTATCAGGCAACTGGAGGGATTGGTGCCGATAAGCTTTTCCGTTACCATGAACAGCCCAATCCGAATTGTGACGTAGGACGAACGATTCATCAGGTTCTTGATGAGCATCTGGAGGAAGTCCAATTAGCTATGGAAGAGAGGCTCAAAGGGAAAACCTTAGCTGGTCTTTTAGCTACCAGTCAAGAAAAAATACAAGGAATTGAAAACTGATCTGTGAAGGTCAGTTTTTATAATTTGGTGAATTAGAAAGGAAATTATCGAAAACTGTTGGGGAATTTAGAAAAAGAATTGATTCTTAAACATTTTAATTGACAGCCAAAAGATATTTGTGTACACTAGTTGTAAAAAAAAAAGTTACAGGAGATGTAAATGATGAAAATTGCTGTTCTTGCTGCAAATGGCCAAGCTGGTCAAGCGATTGTAAAAGAAGCTTTGGAGCGTGGTCACGATGTGACTGCAGTTGTTCGCTCAGAGAATAAAAGTCTTGCGAAGAATGTCTTAGCAAAAGATATTATGGATTTAGAAGCAACAGACTTAAAAGATTTTGATGTGGTGGTTACTGCTTTTGGTGTTTTCCAAGAAAATTTGCTTTACTTGCATACTGAAACCTTGCAACATCTCGCAGCTGTTTTGAAAGATTCAGATATTCCTTTCTATGTTGTCGGAGGCGCTGGTTCCCTTTATCTGACAGAAGTTGGAGGTGTAACTTTATCAGAAGATCCAAACTTCCCAGAAGAATACCGTCCACTTGCGACAGCTATGAAAGAAGGCTTGGATTTCTTGCGTAAGAGTACAGGACTTGCGTGGACTTATCTCAGTCCAGCAGCTGATTTTGATGCACAAGCTCCAGCTAAAGGTGAATATGTTCTTGAGGGAGAAATCTTTACAACTGATGTAGATGGTATCAGCAAGATTTCCTATGCAGATTACGCTAAAGCCATGGTTGATTTGATAGAAGAAGGGGGACACGCAGGTACCCGTCTGTCTGTTCGCTGGTAATAGAATAATAAAACCGCTTGAGCTCTTATGGCTTCAAGCGGTTTTGGTATTCTTCAATAATGGATTCTTTTTTTGCTTTGCTGAGTTTTTTGAATTGGGCTTCGGCTTTAAGGGCCTGGCTTTTGTCAGGGTAGGTTTGGGTATAGACTAGGGTTACCGGACCTTTGGCACGGGTATATTTAGCCCCTTTGCCGTCGTTATGCTGTTTGATTCGCCGTTTTAGATTATTGGTGTAACCGGTGTAGAGGCTGTTATCCCGGCAACGTACGACATAGATGCAGTCCTTATTGGCGTCCATAAATCTCTTGAATCTCCGGACGATAGGATCCGTCTTCCTCATGAATATAGAGAGGCGGGAAGATTTTTAGCCCATCCGTTGAGCCATCTTTAATCGCCTCAATTAAGATCATGTTGGCCTCACGGTTTTCTTTAGGGTAAATAAATTGAAGGCGTTTAGGTGCTAATTTAAAAGCCTGCAGTGTATTTAAAATGTCTAGTAAGCGATCTGGGCGGTGAACCATTGCCAATCTACCGTTGGATTTGAGAACTTTTTGGGCGACACGACAAATCTCTTCCAAGTTTGTCGTAATTTCATGCCGAGCTAAGAGGTAATGTGGACTGAGGTTCTTGTTGGAAGTTTCACTGGCTTTGAAATAGGGTGGGTTACAGAGGATTAAGTCCACCTGACTAGGAGGAAGTTCTTGGGGAAGTTCTTTTAAATCCATATTCCAAACTTGAACCTGCTGGTCCAAGTTATTTAAGGCTACAGAACGTTGGGCCATATCTGCTAAGCGCTCCTGGATTTCTACTAAAAGAATGTCTGCCTCGGTATGTTGACTAGCAAAGAGGCCGACAGCTCCATTTCCAGCACAGAGATCAACAATTTTACCCTTTTTAGGGAGTTTGGGAAAACGAGACAGAAGAACACTGTCAATCGAATAAGAAAAAACTTCTCGATTTTGGATAATTTTTACCGGGCTCGTGAACAACTGATCTAGTCGTTCTCCGGGATACAATTCAATTTCACTCATAAAACCATTATAGCATTTTGTCCCAAAATATTGAGTTCCCCTTTATCACACCTTAGAAATCCTATCCCTATAGGGTTTTTGTGACGTAACGTTTCGTTACACCATAAATTTGCGCACCCTTTTGCGGACTTTCCTATAAATCGCCCATAACCTTCTCAAACAATGAGACGGCTTTTTTTGCGTTTTCTTTTGATAGGTGACTGTAGACATCCATGGTCACCGAGATATTGGAATGACCTAGACGGTGCTGGAGTTCCTTGTAAGGTATTCCAGAGTTTAGTAGTAAGCTGGCATGGGTATGACGGAATCCGTGAAAGCCAATCCTTGGGACATTGGCATTTTTGAAATGAGTTTGTAGCCGAAAATCCAAATTATCCTTTTTTGGGTATTCGTTGATAAAGTCCGAAAATACAACCGTTTCAGTTCTCCCAAGTTGCCATGCTTCCAAGGTTTGGCGTTTTTTGTACTCTTTTAGCATGCTGACAGTTTGGGAATCTATATCTATATCCCGTTCGCTGGCTTTGGATTTAGGTGAGTTTATGCCCCCTTTTAGATTGATTGTTTTTGTGATGGATACAACCCCACCAGCCAAGTCAATATCTTCCCAGTGTAAAGCTAAGGCCTCGTTGATACGGCAACCCGTAGCAAGCAGAAACTTATATAGCACTGTTTCATAATAATAGCGGTACCCCCCTTGGTCAAGATTATCCAAGTAGTCAAGGAATTGTTTCAGTTCCTCTTTCTCAAAATGCTTAACCTTATTCTTTTTTGCTTTCTGAAGATTACGGGGGAGAATGACCTCCCTAGCTGGGTTGAATGGGATAACTTGAAGAACCACCCCATATTGAAGTATTCGCTTGTTGAGCGTGTGGATTTTATCATAGTGGAGATAAGCGCCTTTTTCTCCCCGATTGGTTTTGCTGGCCAAATCGTTGATGATTGATTGAATAAGGGGAGTAGTCAGCTTATCCAACTTGTACGACCCGAATAACCTTAGAACATGTTTAAGGACGTTATTGGTGCTTAGTTGGGTATTAACTTTCACGGTATCCTTGTAGCTGTCCCACCAAAGGTCTGCTAGCCCCTGGTAAGTATCTACCTTGGCAAAACGAACCCGTGTAGATCCATTGTTTTTAAAGTTGACCATGGCTTCCATAGCCCTATGCTTGACCTCTTTTTGAGTTCTCCCAGTTACCTTGGTTTTGACTTTCTTCCCAGTTACTGAATCAGTTCCCAAGTAGACATCCGCACGGTAGACGATAGTCCCATTTTTCTTTTTGATTTGATTGATTTTCATGATATTCCTTTCTACAGTAGGCAAGGTTATTGAAAAGGACTTAGGTATCATGAAATGTTTAGTTAGTAGAAGAAGCTGGGTGGCTGACTGTAGTAGGAACTCACGCGCCACGGTTTTTTATTCTTCCGTTTCGGCGAATTTGAGAAAGTAGAACCGCTGGGGGGGTCGCTATTTTGTCAAAATGGCCAAAATGTGAAAATAGGGATTGTTGACTTTTTTTAGAGTTCTAAAGAACCTAAAATAATAATGCTAATAAATGCTAACCTTTTCGCTTATAAGGAAAGCTTGAGGTTTTTTCAAGCTATGTAGTCCTGAATTGGGACTACATGAATCTATGAAGTTTTAGCTATTAGATTGAATCGCCGGGTGCGTGGGTTAAGGTTCTAATTTAGTTAGGTAGAACTTATATTTATTTCTATCTCTAATAACCACTGATAAGAGACCGCTATCTAATGCCTCTTCATCAAAATCAGATACACCGTGAATCAATTTATTAAAGCCTTCAATTGAATTTTTTAAATATTTTATTAAACTTTCACGATCTGCAATTTTTATTTTTTCAAGTATACAAGAAGAGTAGAACGTTTCTATGTCGTTACGTGTAAAAGTGACTTCATCAATGCTAGATAGAGTATGTTTTATTTCAATGAAAATTTCTTCATGAAATAGAGAAGGAAAAAAGTTTCCGTCCCAATCGTAAGTCCCCCAGCCCCTTAAATTTTCCTCTTCATCGTCCCAATCGTATCTTGTTGAATTAACTTTAATAACTTGGTCACCGTCTAATTTCTGTATCAAGCTATTGATTTCTATTCCCATAGCTTCAGCAATTGATTTTAAAGTTTCAAAAGTTGGAGCAATGGGCTTGTGAGTTTGAGGATTTTCTCCTTTCTCTAACATTGATATATATCCTTTTGTTTTCCCTATTTTGTCGGCAAATTCTTGCATAGTTAGCTTGTTGCTTTTTCTATATTCTTTTACAATATCGCCTATTCTCATTATCATTTCCTACTTTCATCTACTCTTGTTTAGTGTATTATACAACGATTTCTGAACAATATCAATTATTTTGTTTAATCCGCTTGACAACAATGGTTTAATACGCTAAACTCAACATAGTCCGTTGTTTAATGGATTTAACTTTTGGTGAAGGAGGAAAAACTCTTGAATGGTAAAAGAATAGCAGAAATGAGAAAACTTCAAAGACTTTCTCAAGAGGAATTGGCTGAAAAAGCAAAAGTATCTCGTTCTATTATTTCCTTTTTAGAAACTGGAAAAGAAAAAGATGTAAAGCTTTATACTCTTATCAGAATTGCTAACGCTCTTGATTGTAAAGTTGAAGATTTTTTATAATCAAAAAGTTTAATTTGTTGAACTTTTTTTGTAAAACATAAGGAGCAGAACCATGAAAACAGAACAATGGAACGGCTATCCCATTCGGTTTGTTGACCATGAAGGCGAATGGTGGGCGGTGCTTGCTGATATTGCTAACGCCTTGGGGTTGAATCAAAGGAAAATCAAACAACGTCTACCCCATGAGGTACTTTCAAAGCACCCCATAAAAGATAGCAAGAACCGAATGCAAGAAATGCTAATAGTAAATGAGTTTGGTATCTATGAGACGATTTTTTCAAGTCGCAAGAAAGAAGCCAAAGCGTTTAAGTCTTGGATTTTTGAAGTGATTAAGAACTTACGCCAAGCGACAGGCCTAGAAGGGTTCGAAGTCTTTCGAATGTTGGACAAGGAACATCAAAAGCAAGCCATGAAGCGCTTGAGTGATGGCCTAGAACACGCGCAACAGGTTGACCTTATCAAAGCGAATACTATTGCTAACAAGGCAGTATCCAACCTATACGGCTACCCCAAGATGGTCAAAAAGAATGCCATGAGCGAGGATATGTTGAAGGACAGGGAAGCTATTCTTGATGAGACTGTAGAACTTATGATGGTCAAAGAACGGTATGGCCTACCTATCAGCGTTTCACAGGCAATTTACAACAGGAACAAACGGGCTTAGGTAAGGTTGCATTTGAAATGAGGTCGGCAGTAACGACCCCAGCACTCTAATTTAAGGGTGTAGCTATTACATACACCCCTTACAAACACAAAAAGGAGAATCGAAACATGAAACGCAACTACAGCAGAGTTATAGAGGAGTTGCGAACTATCCACGGTTTGAATCTGGTAGCGATTGGCCAACGTATAGGGATAGACCCCAGAACAGTTGGCAAATGGCAAGCAGGAAAGCATAGGCCGAATAAAGATAGTCGCAAGAAGATAAATGCCCTATATAGAGAGGTGAGGAAAGATATGACAACACAGGTAAGTATTTTTGAAGATGATAACAAGCAGATTATGGAGGTTGTGACTAGAACAGTATTTCACGGTCACCCGTTGGATATTTATGGGAGTATCGAAGAACCGTTATTCTTAGCCAGAGCAGTAGCGGAGATGATTGACTACAGCAAGACAAGCCAAGGGAAATATAACACTACTCAAATGTTGAAGGCGGTAGATGAAGACGAAAAAATAAAAGCTATCGTAGGTATTAACATTCTTAATACCCCTACTACGGAAATTTTCCGTAGCGGGCAACAAATGTGGTTCTTAACCGAGCAAGGTCTATATGAGGTTCTGTTCCAGTCACGCAAACCAATTGCTAAAGAATTTAAGAAGTGGGTCAAGCAAATCCTGAAAGAAATCCGTCAGCAAGGTTACTACATAGCTGGGGAGTTAGTGGAAGAACCCGCCGGAGCAGAAACGTCTACCCAAGCACTTCCAACCTTAGAACAAGCAGAAAACAACTACATTGACACCTTGGCTAAAGCTATCCAGGAATCAAGCACACGCGCCGAGAAGTTGGAACTGATTGAGCGTTTGAATAAGTTTGTAAGTGGGCTATGAGTTAGGAGGTAACAAAATGACAGACAAAAAAACACCCCAACCCTATGACGTTCTGACAGACTATGACAGGCTGATAAATAGCGTTGGTCAAGTCTTGGAAGTCTTAGGACAGTTTGAAGAACTACAAACCATGGCAGTCCCAGTTTATGCCTTACGGGCTATCTTGGACGAACACAAGAACATAACTAAAGAATACTATTCCGCTATTTTCATCAAAACTAACTAGGGCGGGATAAGTAAAAAAACGATTGTATAGTAAAAAACCTAAAGTCGCATTTTGCGACGTTAGACAAGTTCGGTAAAACCCAAAGTACCGAAACGGTACCGCAGAAAAAACAACCGTACGGGATCCCATACGGTTACATAAAAAAAGACCCATTGGGAATCAGCCAATGAGTCAGGACAAAAAGAAAAATCGTAACAACCAAATCACTATCAACACCAGAGTAGGCAAGGTTATTGAAAAGGACTTAGGTTATTGGATTTATTTAATTATAGCACAAAAATCGGCCTTTCCGGCCACCTTAAAAGGAGTGAAAAGCTATGAATACAGAACTGAACTTATCGCTAACAGGACAGGCAGCAGCTATTTTGGTTCTGTTGGTCTTGCTATGGCTGGTACTTAGATACAGACCGACCAGAATCAGCCTAGACGAACCGAAAACTGAACCCGTGGAAGAAACTACCACAATGGAACTAAACCCCGATTATGGCCGATATATTTGGCTAGCTGGGCGTTATTACAACTAGGAGGATTTGAATGATAGAACTAGAACTATCCCGCTTTATTGTTATGATTGTTTGCCTTGTTCTGATTATCCTATGGCTATTTATTACATTTTGCTTAATTTAGTCAGCTAGGAGAACGGAGGGAATGAATGACAGACATTGAAATCAGATTGTTGCGACTGATCCCCGTAGGGAGTGACAGGCCTATCAATACAAATGAATTGGCCAAAATCTTAGGGCTTGACGTCCGCAGGACTCGGGAGATTATCAGCCGTTTAATTACCAGGTATGGTGTACCGATTGTTGCAAGGCGTGGAATCAATAGCGGTCACTATATCCCAAGGAATGACGTGGAACGGTTGGAAGGTATCAGAGAGTTACAGGCGCAACACCAAGCGGAAGGTAAGCGCCTAGATACACTTATCATGGCTGACCTGAATCGCCGTGATGAATTGCTGGAGGAGTACAAAAATGGAAATGAAGGTATTTAGTGAAGAAATAAGTCGGGAGTTAGTGGCGGAAATCCTTGAAAAGGTTGAAGCCTACATGAAAGTGAGGGAGAAAATCCCCCATAGGCTAACAGGTCTAATGACCAAGAGGGAGGTTTTTGAGGAGTTAGACATCAACGGCAACACCTTGAAGCGCTGGGAATCACTTGGGCTAAAAAGATACATGCCCCCAGTTGAAAACACCAAGAAAGCCTATTACCGAGTTAGTGACGTGCTGAAATTTTTAGGAGCAGAAAGATGATTTATACAAGTATAGGAGTACAAAATAGACGATTAACCCCTGTAGGTTCTGATATGAGTTCATGGGACTATTTGGCTACCTTAGAGCCTGTGCCTGTCCCATCTACCGCAGGACTCGGTCAATGGAAGAAAAATCAAGCACCTTACTGTATTGCTGGAACAGTTGAATCTGAAGCAGACGGAGGCTATAAACGAAGCAATAAGACTCTTATAGCGCGTGATTTGATTTTTCTTGATTATGATGATCTTGAGAATCAACATTCTTTCTTTGAGGCAGTGAATGAGGTTTTAAAAGATTACAGTTTTTTGCTTTACCCAACTATTTCATACAGTCAAGAGAAGCCAAAATACAGGTTGGTAGTCAAGCCGAGTGAAGAGCTGGACGAGGTAAGCTATAAAGCTACTATTAAGGAGTTAGGGGACAGAATTGGTCTCCCTTATGATGGTGCTTCTCTTACATGGTCACAGTTGCAAGGATTGCCAGTGGAAACAAAGGCAATGGCTGGTGCTATTCGCTTCCAGAACTTGGGTCAGGACTATCCGATACAAAAGATTGAAAAGGCTGAGGTGGTCGGTTTAACTTCTCCTAAAAGTTCGGGATCTATATCAACTACTTATAGTGGTGATTCAATCACCATGCGGGTTGTTAAAACTCTTTTGAATGGTCTAGGAGATGAGGGAGGACGAAACGTTGCGTTGACTCGCTTTGTAGGACTTCTATACTCAAAGTACGTCCGTTGTGATGTTGCTACAGCTTACGAATTGGCGAATATTGCAAATAGCGTCACGGCTGAACCCTTGAAGGCGGAAGAGGTTGACAGAACTTTTGAAAGTATTACGAGAAGAGAAATTGAAAAAAGGAGATTAGGGCTATAGATGAACATTGAAGAGTTGACCCTAAGCATGACCCAAGCTGGGGCGGAGCATGATTTTAGCGAGATTGAGAACATGGCGGATTTGTACCGCAGAATCAAGCAAGCTGGAGAGCTTTGGAGGGTAGAGCATACAGAAGAGCGAACTATCACAAAAGGGCCGAGAAAGGGGGAGGTGGAAACAAAAATCCCCATACCGTCCCCTGTGGATGTTGCAGAGAATTTGAACAAGCTATGCCATTTCACCTTTATTGGTCGGGGTGGGATTTCAGATAGTAGTCCCGTCTATACATTTGATTGGGATAGTGGGATATATTCCCATAGTCGGGATTTGCTTTGGCGATTATGTCGGGCTTTTGACAATCGCTTGAAGTCTGCTCACTACAAAGAGGTTGAAATGCAACTAAGGACAATGATAAAGATGAGGAGACCGCTGGAGGATAGAAATCTTATCCCCGTGAACAATGGTATCTTTAATCTTAAGGACAAGACTTTTAGACCACACGCGCCCCAGTATATCATTACTAGTAAAATCAAGACTAGTTACAACCCAGAAGCGAAAAAGCCAATACTAGGGGGCTGGTTTGATTTTGATGAGTGGCTAGAAGGTATCGCAGTAGGTGATAGGGATGTAGTTACGCTTCTATGGCAGATCATGAATGAAGCTATTAACCCTAATCATACAAGAGGAAAAATTGTCATTCTTCTAGGGGACGGAAATAACGGAAAAGGAACTTATCAAGATTTGTTGAAGAATCTGATAGGGCAGGAAAATATATCCGCTTTGCGTCCGTCTCAGTTTGAAGACCATAAGACAGCTTCCCTCCTTGGTAAGGTTTGCAATATTGGGGATGATATTAGTAACAAGTATTTGGACGAGGTGGCTGACTTGATGAGTATAGCTACAGGCGATACGGTCATGGTTAACCCTAAGCATGAAAAGCCCGTAGAATTGACCTTAAAGCCTTTGTGTTTATTTTCAGCTAACGCCTTACCGAATAGCCGAAACAAATCCCAAGGATGGTACAGGCGTTTGTGTATTGTCCCATTTAATGCGGACTTTAACGGACAGAAGGAACGTCCTGAAATCAAGCAAGTGTTTCTAAAAGACAGGGAACTATTAGAATGGGTTTTATTTAAGATATTGAATAGTCCTAACTTTGATAAATTCATAGAACCAGAAGCAGTGAAAGAAGTCCTTGAGAATTACAAAGCAGATAATGACCACATCCTGCTTTGGCTTACAGAGTTTTACATCCCTAACGGATGGCATGAGATGAAGCATGTCCCTCTATTCATAGCTAAAGAGCGACTGAAATCATTTCTGTCAGATATTGGAGCAGACAATCCGAAGACAACCAATTTCGGGAGGAAGGTTGTACAACACTTAGAAAAAGAGACTAAAAACAAGTACAGCTTGAGAAGTGGAAAAGTAGCGCTCAAAGACAGGGAAACCTTAATTGATGGAATCTGGGAAACGGATAAGACGCAAGAATCAACCCATGGCATACACAAAGAAAATTGAAAAACACAATAAATAGGTGAGAAAGTGAGAAAATGGGTGAGACCTTTTTTTGAAAACCTAACCCCTAAAAACCCACTAATAACAACGTTTTTCCTTATTAGGTGAGAAGGTGAGGTTTTTAATTCTATTATGGGTGAAATACAGAGAACAAAAAAAGATTTCCTTTTATTTTATATAAAATAGAAAACCAAAATCTCACCTTCTCATTTTGGGGCTAAAAACCTTGGTACATAAGGGCTGGAGGTGGTTTTGAAAATCTCACCCCAAAATCTCACCTTTTGGAAAAATTAGACAAAGGAGTTAAAAATGAGCAAAAAGAGAGTTAAGCTTTTTATACCTCGTTCTACTTTGAGTGTAGGAGGTAACGCCGAGCGTTTTGAAAATAAGGTCAATGAATTCTTGGAGTCTCCCCAAGTTGGGGAAGTGAGAACCTACCCTATTGGTGAGGGTATCGCTGTAGAGTACGTAGATTTGAAGAGTGCTAGGGAATCGTTTAGAAAAGACTGAAGGAGAATAGAATCATGACACTAACAACATTTAGAAATGACAACGCCTTGGGTGATATTGAAGCCCGTTTTGTAAAAGAACGGATTGGCCAACTGTATCAGTTAGAAAAAGATGACCTGATGGAATTGGTAGCTTTATATGAAATTGATTTACTAGATTACATTGACCGACTGTTATCAGATAACCCAATTCCGTTGGATCATGATACGGCTTACAACTCTCTTTCAAACATGGAGGAAGGGGCATTGCTGACATTGTTGTCAGTTGATACAGAACAGGAATATGATGGCTTACATCAATACGCAGACGGTGAAGCTGGGTGATAGACAGGAGTAGAAAAATGCAAATCGGAAATAATAACATGGCAGTAAGCGAGTATATCCAAGCGGTACAGGATTTTTACATTCGCTATCAATTAAACCGTTATGAGTTGGCACAGTTAGAAGGCAAGTTGGATACGGAAACCCTTATCGTAGCCTTAGCCAATGCGGAAACAACTATCGCAAATCTTTTGAAAACATTAAACATGATGGGAGTAGATGGCTTTAATGATCAATCTCTACCGCCTAACGTGTTGAAGTTGATGAAAGCCTTGGATCATGACGGAATCTATACGGAGTTCCTGGAGAATGTTGAAGTCTAATCAATAGCAAACCGAGGGTAGCCCAAAAATGGGTTACCTTTTTGCCTACATAGTTGGGCATTTGGAGGTATATAGTGATGATGAAGCTAACCATAGAACAATTTGTAAAGGTGATGAAGAATCCACGCGCCACAGGGTACGTTGATGGTGAACTGTTTGAAATCGATTTAGAAGCTGAATCATTGTTTTTAGGTAGTCAGTACATACCGCTGGAGTCAAGACCAGCCAACTATGGCGGTAAGCAATGGTATTTTGTTTGCCCTGATTGTGGTACAAAGAGACGGGTACTATATGGACTTGTCGGTTCAATGGCTTGCGGTGAGTGCCAAGGAATCTATAAACAGACACGGAACAGGGCAAAGACAGACTGTACATATTATTGGGATATGGCGTTGAAGGAAATCCGAAAGCTAGAGCCGAATTTTAAACCGCCAAGGGGTTATGTAAGCTATGGCGATTTTCCCAAACGTCCCAAGTGGATGAGATGGCCCGACTATATAAAACGCTGGCGAAAGTTCCATAAGTACATGGATAAAGCCCAAGCCTTATGGCTTAGAGGGTGGTAGAATATTGCTATGACTGATATTAAGAAACGATTGAACAGACTCAAGAAAATCCCTGAACGGTTGCTAGAAATCAAAAGGGAAATCGAATACTTGGAGAGTAACCCGATAGCTTCCCAGCAGTTTGAGAATCGCCCACGGAGTAATAGCAATAGGAACACCGCCGAGGATAGAACCATCAATACCGTTGACAGATTGGCTGAACTGAAAGCGGAGTATGGTGCGTGCCTTGATGAATCTTGGGAATTAAGAAAAGCTATTGAATCTTTATCTGATCCGCTGGATAATTTGGTTATCAGATTGTTCTACATCAATGGCCATAGCTGGGGTGAAGTAGCTAGGGCTTTACGGGTCAGCAAAGCCACCATCCAACGGGCTAGGACTAGGGCAATAGAGGAACTAGATGAGTTGCTGGGTGGATAAGGTTATCGATCCAACAGGCGTACTTTTAGGGACACCCGTTGGGAGAGTTTTAGATCCAACAAGAGTAGTTCCAACTACACTTGTCAAGTGAAGGTCAAAGCACGCGCCACAGAATCGCAACAGACGAACGAGACCATACCGATTTGAAGTGTTAGGACTTAGGTGGTAAGATTTATCCCATGGCACACTAGAACGCCACACAGGACGAAAGAAAGGGGATTGTAGAAGGCTGACCGAACAAATCGTTCTATCAGGTCGCAGTAGAACGCAGTAGGTAACAGAATACCCCCACCCTGAAAAAATTTGAGTTTAATTTTTGTTATGCCACCGGTGGTGGGGTCGATTACGGAGATATTTGCATTTCTCGCGTACGACCCCCCTCCCCTATGGATTTTCCACAGTATTCTAAAATGACCGTGTTTCTATAAACACAGTCTGGGAGCGTGATTGGTGAGGTTTGGCTGAATTGGATTGATGGAACTTGCCTAACCAAAAGCACTCAAAAAAGGGTCAGATTTTTGTCAGTTTTGACCCAATATGATTGTGTTATACTTGATTTAGGCAATAAAAAAAGCGTAGCTGATCGCCACGCCAATTCTTGCCTACTGAACTCGTAATGTTGGTAGTCCGTCACAGGACTTTTTTTGCGCCAAAATTTGCGGACTTTTTGTGCACCCTTGATGGTGTATATATGAATAGATATGAATAGGTAAAGTTGCCATAAACGCTGTAAAATCAACGTTTTAGGGTGGGTATGAATGGATTTGGAAACATGCGGGACAGTTTGCCCCAAAATAAGGACAGCTCTGAAAAGACTGTCCTATTTTAAAAGAAAATTGAATTGTTTTGTCTAGAGACAAGGAGTCTTTTCATGATATTTGACTTTTTCATTCAGTTTTTCTTTGAAAATTGCTGATCATAGATGTAAAATAAAGACGAGAAGAAAAGTAGAGGTCTAATGACCGTTTTTCAGTTTTGATATCTTGAACGATTCAATAGTTTATAGCGTTTGGAAGACGCCCTTCGGTGAATTTGGACTCTGGAGGTTGCATAAAGGAGGTCAAGATGATACTTGCTGAAAAACAATCTGAAATAAATGGAGGATGTTTTCTAGAATCAGAGAGCAAAGAGGATTCAAATAAGAATAGGAGATTGCGAAGTATGACGCTACAAGATGGTTGTTCTAAATCAGAAATTGATTTAAAACTGGATAAAATCGAATCGGATATGCACCATGGATTTGAGAATGTAAAGTTACGCTTCCAACATTTGGAGACAGAAATAGATAGGCGCTTCCAACAAGTTGATGAGCGTTTTAAACAAGTTGATGAACGTTTTGAAAAAGTTGATGAACGCTTTAATCAAATGGAAAATCGTTTTAATCAATTCCAAGAGCAAATGACAACGATGATTGGACAATTGGATCAAAGCTGGGATATCAAGTTGGAAAATTATTTTTACAAACAAGAGGTAGAAAGAAGAAAGGAGAGGCGTCTCTTCCTTCGATGGCTGATTGGATTTGGCTTAATGTTGCTCATTTCGGTCCTTTCAAATTTTATCTCGTTTTATTTTAAGTGATTCTTATATAATAGTGAGGAGAATACATAAAAGTGAACCCAAGAAGACTCTCGGGTTCACTTTTTAGTACGACGGGCATGTCGTACATCTGAGGTGTAAGTCCTCTGTGGGCACCTGCTACCGGTGAACCCAATAGCGACTCCCAAGCCTGACTATCGTGAGGTAGCGGGGAGAGGAAGGGATAGCGAA
>NZ_JBTGGE020000005.1:0-62291 GCF_054331515.2 Streptococcus sp. 10F2
ATGGTGGTTTTAGAACAAGATAAAAGCCCGTTGTTACGGGCAGTAGTCAAGTAATTATAGCACTAACCTGAACGAAGTTCAGCGAACGCCTTTAGGCGTCGCTAGAGAGAACCGGCTTATAGCCGGTGTACAAGCCACCCGTTTTCACGGGTGGTTTTGACTTTTTAATAGGATAAATGCGGATAAACGCTAAAAATATTTCGGACGAATTAGAAATTCGAAACACCAGAGACTGGGCAAGAACTATACACCTTAGCAAATAGGTATAACATATGTCCGAATTCATCCAAATAATACTCATCGTAACCATTGAAGCTATCATTAGCTGGTTGGTAGATCGCTGGTTAGACAACCATTTTAATAAGTAGCACTTAGTTAGTATTAACTAACCCCAGAAAGTGAAAAAATTAGAAAAACACATAATTTCTTGAAAAATTTTAAAACTAGTTTTAAAATTAAATCATGGAATAACAACGTTTTAAACACTAATAAAACATTTAAGTAGAGTTTAGCGACCATATGTATTTAGTTTTTAGAATGTTTTTAACTTCGTTTTTTACTAACTTAATCATCTTACAAAAACTATTTTAAGTCTAAATTAGAATAGTTTTGTCAATCTCTTAGAAAGGTTGATAAATCAATGTCTGTAACATTTGAAAGGATTAAAGGTTTAGCCTCTAAGCAAGGTTTATCCTTAAATCAATTGGAAAATAGATTAGGAATAAGCACTAATTCTCTTTACGGAATTAAGAAGGCAAATCCTAAATCAGACCGCTTGCAAGAGATAGCTAACTACTTCAACGTTAGTACCGATTACCTTCTAGGACGTACGGACAATCCAAATATCGCTAACGATAGCGCTGTTGACTCTCCTAATATTAAAGTTGAAAATCTAGCAGATAACGTTATGATGTTTGGTGATCGGGAACTAACCGACGAAAAAAAGAAAATTATTCAGTCTATCATTGAAGGGTACCTCAAGGAGGCTGAAAAATAGGGGTAATTTATCTCACCGAAAAAGACGCCATCAGTCAGTTTAGAATCACTATCCGTGTTTTCAACGGCGACCTGATGGCTGACGAATTAAGGTTTTACGACCCTGAAACAAATATCGCTTTTCTAACAGATAATTTGTCCAGGAAAGAACGATTAAAAATTCTACTCCATGAACTTGGACATACGCAACATACAAGTACAGAGTATAAAAATGCCCGTATTCGATGTGAAAACGAGGCAGACAGATGTATCATTCATCATCTTGTAAAAGACGCAGTATTCCAACTAGATGATGCTAAAGATTTTAACTATCTGAAATTCATGGGGTTTTATAACTTTAAAACTATGACCGAGGAAATAATGGTCAAGGATGAATATCAAAATATAATTAAAGAAATGTAAGCTAATGTGCAAAACTGATCCACACTAAAAGCTGAAGGAGATTTTTATTATGCAACCAGAAAAGAAAGTTTTAGGTATTCTTGCTATCGTATTCGGCGCACTTGCTCTACTTGGTTCATGGGTTCCTATTATCAACAATCTATCATTCGTTATTGCCATTGTTGGACTAGTCCTAGGTGGTGTGGGTCTTTACATCAATCGACAAAATACAAAAGTTTTAGCAATTGTAGGTACTGCACTCTCAGTAGGATCAATTCTAATTGTCATTGGAACACAAATGATTTATGGCCAAGCTATCAAAACTGCAGGAGAAGTGACCAAGACAGTCATCGAAGCCTCTAGCGAAATCGAAGAAGCAGCCAGCTCTGCTAGTAGTGAGCTTAAAGAGGTTGCCAGTTCTGCAAGCTCTGCAGTAGAGGAAATAACCGAAGGTGAATTTAAATGGACAAAAGCATCTTTTGACGCACTTACTGTAGGAGATACACTATCTGGTGCTGGCGGAGAAAGCTACGATTCTGTTATTAAACAATTTGGAAAACCTGAATCTGAAAGTGAGTCTACTATTGGCGATGTTAGCAATAAATTAGTAACATATACTACTTTTAATTCCGGATTCAAAAGTGTTAGCCTTAGTTTCTCTAAGCAACCAGATGGTCAATTCTTATTAAGCTCAAAATCAGCAACAGGCTTGGAATAATTTATATTAACTTAACCGTCTCAATCAAGAGGCGGTTAAGGTTTACTTATCGAGACCTCAGAACTAGCTGAAGAAAAAATAATCCCCACCCACCTTACCAACGATGAAACAGTGATATGCTCCCCTTATAGTGGACAGTGAAAAAACAAAATTTCACTAGAAGCTATAGGGGTGTTTTCTTATGTCTAAAAGAAGTTCAAAATCAGTAGGAGAGAAACTTGAGATTGTATTGCTTTATCTCAATCATCATAAATCCATAGGTTACTTAGCTAAACAAAGCCAGGTATCCTACAAAACGATTCAAGAGTGGATTCGAAAATACAAACAAGATGGTATTGATGGTCTCTATGAAAGTCGAACTTGGAAGAAATATAGCCAGGAGCTGAAAGAACAGGCAGTACTTGACTATTTAGAAGGCCGAGGAAGCCAAGCGAGTTTGGTTAAAAAATATGGAATATCAGATCGAAGTGTTCTCAGAAAGTGGATAAACGTTTATACTAGTGGTAATAAGTTGAAATCTACTAGTAGAGGTTATTCTAGGATGAAAAAGGGACGTAAAACAACTTTTGAAGAACGGCTTGAGGCCGTAAACTTTACGATTGCTCACGATAAAAACTATCAAGCAGCTATTGAAAAATATGGCATTTCTTACCAACAAATCTATTCATGGGTAAGAAAATTTGAAAAAGAAGGTAGTCGAGGCTTAGAAGACCGTCGTGGAAAAGGACTTGAAAGCAAGTCGAATTTAACTAATGAAGAGGAATTACTCCTTAAGCTTAAACAATTAGAGGAACGCAATCGACTACTAGAAATGGAGAACGGTCTTCTAAAAAAGCTTCAAGAGATCGATCTACGGAATATGAAGTAAGGTTAGGTCGACTCACTTCTAAATTCCAAGCAATCAAGGAATATCATGAAGAGAACAATGGAGCTCCGATTCATCTCTTATGTCGACTCTTGAAGGTTTCTCGTTCAGGCTACTACAAATGGCTGAACCATGAGGAGACTGAATACGAGGAGACAAATAGAGAGTTGGTTTCACTGATGAAAGAACTTCATGCTCAATACAAAGGTATTCTAGGCTACCGTCGCATGACACGTTTCATTAATAGAAAACTAGGAATAAACTACAATCCTAAACGAATCAGACGTCTCATGCGTATCCTTGGTCTTCAATCTGTCATCCGTCGTTCTCGTGGCTATTGCACAAAAACTAGTTTTAAGAATATCGAAGACAATCTTCTTAACCGCGACTTCACTGCAACAGCTCCAAACTAAAAGTGGTGTACAGATGTTACCTTCTTACAGTATGGAATGGGTTCAAAGGCTTATTTAAGTGCCATTAAGGACCTTTATAATGGATCAATCGTAGCCTACCATATCGGTCTTAATAATGATAATTCGCTAGTTATGGAGACGCTTAGAAAGGCGATGGAAGCCAATCCAAATGTGACACCACTTATTCATAGCGATAGAGGCTCTCAGTACACCTCACAAGAATATCGCATGAAGACGACACAGTATCAACTGACACGCTCTATGTCTCGTGTTGGTAAATGTATTGATAATGCGCCAATTGAGAGCTTCTTTGGGCATTTTAAGACCGAATGTTATGATTTGAAGAAGTATAAGACCTTTGAGGAGTTGGTAGCTGATATAGATGCTTATATTCATTTCTACAATCATGAACGTTTTCAAGAGCGCAATAACGGCCTTGCCCCTCTTGAAATGAGGAACAAGGCCGTCGCATAATCTTTTATTATTTCACTGTCTACTTGACAGGGAGCAGTTCATTATCCACCTTCTTTGCGTTTTCTTCTTTCAAAAAACGAATTAAAAAGAAAAAGACCACAAAGGAGATAATCATGAAGAAACGACTACTCACACTGCTACTTACTCTGGGAAGTATGCTTCTACCTACAGTCATGCTAGCAGAGGCTCGGAAAGAGGTCAGCCCACAGGAAGCAAGTACCTATCCCTTTCATCTAACACAAGCTCTCATCGCTAAGAGGGGGTCTGGGCAAACCACTCGGGGAACTGGAACCTACTTAGGTAAGGGTGCTTTCCTCACCGCAGCCCATAATCTCACTAATGAGCGGGGACAGCTATGGTCTGGGCAAACCATCCACACCTATAACGCTCAAGGAACAGAAGTTTTCCACACAGGGTCATCTGCCAAGCCCTACTACCTATCCACATCCTATAGCGGATACGAGGATTTGAAAAACGACCTTGCTCTTATCCAAGTCGAGTCCAGTTTGGGACTCCCTACAGATAAACAAGAACTCCAGCTTACCGTCTATCTAGAACCCCAAAAACTACTAGGGAAAACTGTATCGACTATGGGCTTCTCTAGTCTTACACGCCCGCCTTACACTCAAGCATCCGGTAAGATTGTTCGTGTAGAGGCAGATGGTACCTTAACCGCGGATCTTGGTCTAGTACAGGAAAATTCTGGCTCCCCTGTTTTTCTCAATGGTGAGATTATTGGTATTATTACCGCAGTAACGGAGGAATGCCAAGGTCAAAGTATCTGCCACCAAGCTACTATCACACCTTTAACAAAAGATCTAAAAGAACGGGTCTTGGATAAACTTAAACTAGGGGTTCGACTTGTGAACTAGGGTATGCAAAAGACAGCTTTCAAACGAGTGAAAGCTGCCTTTTGTCTTCTCTTAGTGTCCTAAGTAAGCTGTGTCAATTGTCCGGAGTCCATCAATATGAAGACTGAGATTATCCTTGATTGGCCCACCTAACGGATCCAGGATAAAATCAATGCCTTCACGTCGGGCCAGTTTGGCGGCGGGGACGAAGTCACTGTCGCCAGCAATGAGGATAATGCGGTCCACTTGTTGCTTATAGGCTAGAGAGGAGATATCTAAGCCGATACGGATATCGGTTCCCTTCTGCTGGAGGTTGAGACGAAAATCGGCCTCTTGAAGTTGATCTACTCTTCGTTGACCGGACAAGAGGTCTTGTAAAGCCTCTTCCCGTAAAGTATAGAGCGGTTTATTCTCAGAGAGTTCACCCATGCGCAAGGCCACGCGCCGCTTGCGACTCAACTCTACAAAAAATTCTTCAGTCCATCGTAGCGTGTCACTCCTACTGTAGTCAATAACTCGATCTCCGAAAGGGTTGAGTAGGCTTGCTTGCAAAGGGGGACAATCATAATAGAAAATACGATAAAGGTCATGCCGCACCTCTGCCTGATAACAAGACTCCTTGAGATGCCGCGTACAATATTTATACAAACGCTGGGCTGATTGAGCTGGATCTTCCGAACCAAAGGCCAGATTACTCCGCTTACGGTAATAACCACCATCGACTAAAATTGCTGTTTTCATAAAACTCCTTTTTCTTTCCTCGGAATAGACAGGGTGACTCAAGTTCCCCTTACCTCATGATGGCACCCTACTTTTTCCTCGGCAAACCTTATAAAATCTGAGAGTTTTCCCTCTCATCTTTTCATTCGAAAAAGAAAGTAAAAAAAGAGACCTAACGAAAAATATTTTCGCTGGTCTCATTTTTTAAAATTCAACAAAACGTCCTAGAACGTGCACATTATCTGCAATCGTTACAAAAGCCTTAGGATCTGTTTCCCGCATAATCCACTTAAACTCATGGTATTCTGCTCGGGTAATGATTGTAATCAGCACAGCCTTCCGCTCATGCTCATAAGCTCCCTCAGCATCATTCAAAATGGTCACTCCCCGCTCCAATTTTGCATGAATTTCCTTAATCACCCGCTCCGGACAACTGGTCACAATCATGGCCTGCATTTTTCTCTGCTTGGTAAAAACCAAATCGGTAACCCGTGTAGAAACAAAGAGAGTCACCAAAGAATAAAAGGCATAGGGCCAACCAAAGGAAAGACCGGCTAAAAGAATGATTCCACCGTTCAGAGCCAGGGACAAGTTACCGACCTGCCGACCCGTCCGCTTGCGGATAGTCAGAATCAAGACATCCATCCCACCACTGGAAATATTGGCCCGCAGGGCCAAACCAATTCCCAAGCCCATCAGAACACCTCCGAAAAGGGCATTGATAATAGGATCAGCGGTCAAGGTCAAATCTGGAATCCACTCCATAAACAGACTCGAAAAACTAACCGTTATGAAGGTAAGGATCGTAAACTTTTGACCAATCTGATACCAGGCTAGAATCATCAAAGGAATATTAATCGCATAGTAAATTAGGGATAACTGCAGATTAACTCCTAGATGATTGGCCAACTGAGCTTGAAGAATCTGTGCCAATCCTGTTGCCCCTGCAGAATAGACATGTCCGGGCTGATAAAAAAAGTTGATTGCAATAGCGGACAAGATGCCATATAAGACTGCTGCCGATAATTTCTCATCATACTTCTCACGCGAAATGTTCTGCAAGAGCTTGATAAAGTGGAAACGCCTCCCTAGTTCATCCAACCAAGACCGAAAAGCACGGTAATATTTATTCCTTTTCATCCTCTTGAACCCGTAGACTCAGTTCTTCCAATTGGCTCAAAGCCACTGGACTCGGTGCCTGAGTCATAGGGTCTGTGGCCTTGTTGTTTTTCGGAAAGGCAATAACTTCCCGAATATTATCTTGACCAGCTAGAAGCATGACAAAACGGTCCAAGCCGATTGCCAATCCTCCATGTGGAGGGAAGCCGTAATCCATAGCTTCTAAGAGGAAACCAAACTGTTCCTCTGCTTCTTCTTGACTGAAACCAAGAGCTTTAAACATCCGTTCCTGTAGCTCTCTCTGGTTAATCCGAAGACTTCCGCCACCCAATTCATAACCATTCAAGACAATATCATAAGCAATGGCTTTCACCTTGCTGAGATCACCCTCGAGTTCAGTTGCAGTATCCATTTGTGGTAGTGTGAATGGGTGATGGGCACTCATATAGCGGCCTTCTTCCTCAGACCATTCAAACATCGGCCAGTCTACAACCCAGAGGAAATCAAATCGACTCTCGTCGATAAGTCCTAACTCTTTTCCTAAGCGCACGCGCAGCGCCCCTAGAGTAGCATTCGCCACTTCCATTTCGTCCGCAACAAACAGAACCAAGTCCTGCTCACCTAAAGCAAGATGAGAAACCAATTTCTCTTCATGACTAACCAAGAATTTAGCAACTGGACCTGTGAGAGCACCGTCCACATACTTGATCCATGCTAGACCCTTAGCACCATATTGCTTGGCAACTTCGGTCAATTTATCGATGTCTTTACGCGAATACTGGTCAGCTGCTCCGCGTACAACAATGGCCTTAACAGCTGGAGCCTCTGCAAAGACTTTAAATTCAACGTCAGACACAAGATCCGTTAAATCTTCCAGCAGCATCTCAAAACGAGTATCCGGCTTGTCCACACCGTATAGACGCATCGCTTCATCATATTTCATTCGTGGGAAAGGTAGGCTTACTTCAATACCCTTAGTATCTTTCATAACCTTGGCAATCATGCCTTCTACCAAATCCTGAATTTCTTGCTCAGACAGGAAGGAAGTTTCCAAATCTACCTGTGTAAACTCTGGCTGACGATCTCCGCGTAGGTCCTCATCACGGAAACATTTCACAATTTGATAATAACGGTCAAATCCAGCATTCATCAAGAGCTGCTTGGTAATTTGTGGACTTTGAGGCAAGGCATAGAAATGTCCCTCGTGCACCCGACTTGGAACCAAATAATCCCGAGCCCCTTCTGGAGTAGACTTAGCCAAGAAAGGCGTCTCCACATCGATAAACTCATGCTCATCCAAGTAGTTCCGAATGCTATGGGTAACCTGTGCCCGAAGTTTAAAGTTAGCCAGCATCTCTGGACGACGCAAATCAAGGTAACGGTAACGCAAACGGGTATCATCATTTACCTCAATACCATCCTTGATCTCAAAAGGTGTTGTTTTCGCAGTATTCAAAATAGTCAACTGCTCCACCTGCATCTCCACCTGTCCTGTTGGCAACTGATCATTAGCCTGCTCACGCGCCAAGATTTTCCCAGTCACCTCAATCACATACTCAGACCGTAAACTTTCAGCCGCCTGCATCACAGATGCATCCACCAATTCTGGATTGATAACCAACTGCATCAATCCTTCCCGGTCCCGCAAGTCAATAAAGATCAAGCCTCCCAAATCCCGACGACGACCAACCCAACCTTTTAAAGTTAGCGTCTGACCAATTTGCTCCGAGCGCACACGCCCCGCATACATCGAACGTTCCATCAACCTATTCCTCTTTCTCTGTTTGATTTATTTCATGTAAAGTTTGAATAACAGTGCCCGTTATAAAATGAGCTAATCCAGCCAAAAAACCAAAAATCAGGGCCAAATGGCGGTAAAAAAAGTCATCCCGAACGAGGGTACACACACAGCCAATGACCAAAGCCACCACAACTGCCTGAATAACCGCCCCTAAAAGCCTCTTTTGCATATCCTTACTCATTTCCTAGTGCCATTACCTGAGCCAGAATCGCTGGTGCATTCTGCTCCAAGTCCCGCATGGATACTTCCAACTGTTCTCTCGTTTTATTATTCTTCAAGACAACAGAACCAGACTCCAACTCGGATCCCCCTAGAGTCAGCAAAGCCTTAGCCTGGAATTGATCTGCAGCCTTAAACTGAGCCTTTAACTTCCGATTTAGATATTCTCGTTCAACTGTCAAACCTTGGCGACGCAAGGACTGAACCAAAATCGTCGCAGCTTCATTGACTTCAACACCTAAGGTAGCTACATATACGTCTAAGGCTGGCAAACCTGGAAGCTCAACTTCTTGCTCCTCCAATAAGAGCAATAAACGTTCAACTCCAAGACCGAAACCAAAACCTGGTGTCTCTGGACCACCGAAGTAAGATACCAAACCGTCATAACGACCACCCGCACAGACCGTCAAATCGGATCCATTGACTTCTGTAATAAATTCAAAAATCGTGTGATTGTAGTAATCTAAACCACGTACCATCCTCGAATCCATGACATAATCAATCCCCAAAGCATCCAAGAGTTTCTGCACTTGATCCAAGTGTTCCTGACTCTCCGAATCTAAATAGTCCAAAATAGAAGGTGCCCCTTCTACAACCTCTTGGTCAGCTTTCTCTTTAGAATCCAATACTCGCAGTGGATTCTCTTCCAGACGTCGTTGACTATCTGCCGATAACGATTCCTTATGCGGTAACAGATAATCAATTAAGGCCTGACGATAAGCTGCTCGAGACTCTGGAGTTCCCAAACTATTCAAGTGCAAGCGAATTCCCTGTAAACCAAGCTCTTGGAAGAAAGCTGCCGCCATCGCGATGACTTCCACATCGATAGCCGGATTACTGGAACCAAAAGCCTCTACCCCGATTTGGTGGAACTCTCGTAAGCGACCTGCCTGAGGGCGCTCATAACGGAACATGGACCCCATATAGAAAAGCTTCACTGGCTTTTGCACCTCTGGCGCAAATAATTTATTCTCCACATAGGAGCGGACAACTGGTGCAGTTCCTTCTGGCCGCAATGTAATATGACGATCGCCCTTATCATAGAAATCATACATCTCCTTGCTGACGATATCCGTTGTATCGCCAACCGACCGACTAATAACTTCATAATGTTCAAAGAGAGGCGTCCGAATCTCTTCAAAACGGTAGCGCCCAAAGATTTCCCGCGCTCGGGCCTCCACAAATTGCCATTTTCGAGACTCACCAGGCAGAATATCCTGTGTTCCCTTTGGTTTCTGTAGTTTCATAACGTTCCTTTTCCTTTAATGACATTAGTACAATTTTAGCATAATTCCCCCCTCTACGAAAGTTCTATCCCCCACTTCATCATCTTACTTGAGAGTAATCCAACGAGTTCCGCTTATCCTACTTTCAAGCAAATACAACCGAACCATCAACTCTCTATACTCTTGAAATATTCGGATTATAGTTGGTTTATCGCAGTCTTTCTGATACAATAAAAGCATCAAACAATAGGAGATACCCATGGAAAAAAAGGCTGTTTATAAGTATATGCTAAGAGCTTCTCTTCTGCTAGCACCACTTGTCTTATCGACTACACTAGCCCAGGAGCATGTCTCGGCTGATGGTTTAACCCCTACAACTGAAACTCTACAAACGGATACCAATCAACCGAACAGCAATCGTTCGGATTTATCAGAAACTCCAACGGAATCAACCGAAGCCCCCATTGCAGATCAGCCGCTCGAGGCAGTTGCAATCGACTCTAACACCTCAACGACTTCCCTAGAACAAGCACGGGAGAGTGAAAAAGGGCAGACCCTAACGGTCGCTGGTAAAGTCATCAGTAAAGTCAACGCTTGGGGTGGAAATGGCTTCTACATCCAAGATACCGCTGGCGATGGTCTCTACGTTTATCCCGGCAAAAAGCAAGATGTAACCATGGGAGACACCGTCCAATTAGAGGGGACCTTGGGCGACTTCAATGGTGAACTGCAACTAACCAAGGTTGCTAATCTTACCAAAGTCGCTGACATTCCTGTTCCTGAACCAACTGTCACAACAGTTGAAGGCTTAACTGATAAACTCCAGTCTACTCTCGTAACCTTAAAAAATGTGACAGTTGGTTCCATCTCTAGCGATAAAAATGGAACATCAACTTTTAACATCAGCGACCTCAATGGCCAAACAGTTGCCGTCCGTGTGGATAGCCGTACAGGTATTACCAATGCCATTTTAACCAATCTGATTTCAGAAAATGACACCATCAACATCACTGCCATTTTATCCACATATAGAGGTAAAAACCAATTAAAACCATTCTTGGAAAATCAATTCGAAGTGGTTAAAAAAGGGACAGCACTCCCTCCAACAGAAAAAAGTATCTCCATCGGAGAAATCCAGGGTGAAAGTCACACATCCCCTCTCGAAAATCAAACAGTGACTGTTAAAAATGTAGTGGTAACTTACGTTGCCAACAAGAATCATTTCTATGTGCAGGATATCGTACCCGATGGCAATCCTAAAACATCCGATGGAATCAACGTTTTCCTAACAAATCATCAAGTAGCTGTTGGAGATCGTGTAACCGTGACGGGAAAAGTGGTTGAATATCTCGGAGCTGGTTATAGCGAAAAAGCACAAACCGATTTGACCACCACCCAAATTGCAGCAACATCCGTTGTCAAAGAGGGCACAGCCACTGTACCTGCACCAATTCTTCTCGGCATTGATCGCATCGCCCCAACAAAAATTATTGAAGACGATGCTTTTTCATCATTTGATCCAGATACAGACGGCCTTGATTTTTGGGAATCACTAGAAGGAATGCTTGTCGGAATTGACAACGCCAAAGTGCTTGGTCCGCAATCCAACAAGGAAGTCTATGTCGTTCCAGGGAACTATACTGGACCGATGAACAAGGTTGGAGGTCTGACCTTAGAAGCAGACAACGCCCATCCCGAGAAAATTGCGGTACTGTTTGATAAAAATCTAGTCACCAAAACGGGTGACTCCTTCCAAGGACGAATTTACGGTCCAATCTCCTACGGTTATACCAATTATAAATTACTAGCTACCGTTGCCAATTCCCCAGCGGTCACAGATGGGGGTGTAACACCTGAAGTTACAACGATTATCAAAGATCCAAATAAGCTCACCATCGCCTCTTATAATATTGAAAATTTCTCAGCCAATAACAAAACAACCAACAATGCCAAAGTCAAACGCATTGCTAAATCTTTTGTCCACGACTTAAACTCTCCAGACATCATTACCCTTATTGAGGTTCAAGACAACAATGGTACGACCGATGATGGTACAGTTGATGCTAGCCAGAGTGCTCGTCGCTTAATTGAAGCCATCAAAGCCGAAGGAGGACCGACTTACCAATACATTGATATTGAACCCGAAAACAACATGGATGGCGGTGCTCCTGGATCCAATATCCGCACAGGATTCCTTTACAATTCTGAACGCGTATCCTTATCGGATAAACCAAAAGGAGATGCGACAACGCCCGCAGCTTGGGAAAACGGAGAATTAAAACACAGTATCGCCCGCATCGATCCAACCAATGCAGCCTGGAAAAACTCCCGTAAACCAATCATCGCAGAATTTCAATTTAACGATCAAAAGATCAATGTGGTTGCCGTTCACTTAAATTCAAAACGTGGGGATAATGGACTATTCGGAAAAGTTCAACCAGTCAGCTTTAAATCCGAAACACAACGCCACCAAATGGCTAACATCATCCATCAATTCATCTCCGAGGGAATGAAGCAAAATGCCGATTTAAACGTTGCTATGCTCGGAGACTATAATGACTATGAATTCACCAAAACGCTAGACATCGTCTCTGGAGACATCATGTCCAATTTGGTCAGTCGCCATGATTTAGCCGATCGCTTCTCCTACTTCTATCAAGGAAACAACCAATCCCTTGATAATATCGTCATCTCCAACAATCTCCTCGACCGTTACGAGTTTGACATGGTACACGTAAACTCCATCTTTATGACCGATCACGGCAGAGCCTCTGACCATGATCCACTATTACTACAACTGGATCTACGGAAAAAACAACATGGGGAGGGAACCAAAGCTGAATCCAAACCGGCTCTTGACCCAGAAAAACTCAAAGAGAAACAACACGGGGATGGAACTACGGCTGAAAACAAACCAGCTCTTGATCCAGAAAAACTCAAAGAGAAACAGCATGGGGACGGAACTAAGACTGAAAGCAAACCAGCTCTTGACCCAGAAAAGCTCAAAGAGAAACTACATGGAGACGGAACTAAGACTGAAAACAAACCAGCTCTTGATCCAGAAAAACTCAAAGAGAAACTACATGGGGATGGAACAAAAGCTGAATCCAAACCGGCTCTTGACCCAGAAAAGCTCAAAGAGAAACTACACGGAGATGGAACTACGGCGGAAAACAAACCAGCTCTTGATCCAGAAAAACTCAAAGAGAAACTACATGGAGACGGAATCAAGACTGAAAACAAACCGGCTCTTGATCCAGAAAAGCTCAAAGAGAAACTACACGGAGACGGAACCAAGACTGAAAACAAACCGGCTCTTGACCCAGAAAAACTCAAAGAGAAACTACACGGGGACGGAACTACGGCTGAAAACAAACCAGCTCTTGATCCAGAAAAGCTCAAAGAGAAACTACATGGAGACGGAACTAAGGCTGAAAACAAACCAGTTCTTGATCCAGAAAAGCTCAAAGAGAAACTACATGGAGACGGAACTAAAGCTGAAAACAAGCCAGCTCTTGACCCAGAAAATCTCAAAGAGAAACTACACGGAGACGGAACTAAGACTGAAAACAAACCAGCTCTTGACCCAGAAAATCTCAAAGAGAAACTACACGGGGACGGAACTACGGCTGAAAACAAACCAGTTCTTGACCCAGAAAATCTCAAAGAGAAACTACACGGGGACGGAACTACGGCTGAAAACAAACCAGCTCTTGATCCAGAAAAGCTCAAAGAGAAACTACATGGAGACGGAACTAAGACTGAAAACAAACCAGCTCTTGACCCAGAAAATCTCAAAGAGAAGCTACATGGAGACGGAACTAAAGCTGAAAACAAACCAGCTCTTGACCCAGAAAATCTCAAAGAGAAGCTATATGGAGACGGAACTAAGGCTGAAAACAAACCAGTTCTTGACCCAGAAAAACTCAAAGAGAAACTACATGGAGACGGAACTAAAGCTGAAAACAAACCAACTCTTGACCCAGAAAATCTCAAAGAGAAGCTACATGGAGACGGAACTAAAGCTGAAAACAAACCAGCTCTTGACCCAGAAAATCTCAAAGAGAAGCTACATGGAGACGGAACTAAAGCTGAAAACAAACCAGCTCTTGATCCAGAAAAGCTCAAAGAGAAACTACATGGAAACGGAACTAAGACTGAAAACAAACCAGCTCTTGGCCTAGAAAAGCTTAAAGGGAAACAAGAGGAAGTCAAAAAACCATCAGAGAAGGTCACACCATTAAGTCATCAAAGCAACCGAAATACAGTGGCATTACCTTCACAATCTAAGAAGAATGAATCTTTCCAACCTAACCGCTTACCAAACACATCTGCTCAAGAATCAGCCGCTCTAACAGCAATGGGATTCGGTTTGTTGGTAACCCTTGGAGCCGTTAAAACCAAACGTCGCAAATCTTAATGCTAGGACCACTGACAAATCTTTTTTGAAAAAAGTTGTCAAGTAACTTTACTTTACAATTCATTTGTGTTATTCTTTTAAAGTTGACGAATCGTCAAAGAATATTCTATTGGAGGAAATAAAGAAATGGCAGTACCTGCACGTCGCACATCAAAAGCGAAGAAAAACAAACGTCGTACACACTACAAATTGACAGCACCATCTGTTCAATTCGATGCTACAACTGGTGACTACTCACGTTCACACCGTGTATCTCTTAAAGGATACTACAAAGGACGTAAAATCGCTAAAGCTCAAGCAGCTGAATAAGAATAGAAGGGAGCACTCATGCGCGTAAATATCACACTTGAACACAAAGAATCTGGTGAACGCTTGTACCTTACTTCTAAAAACAAACGCAACACACCAGACCGTCTTCAATTGAAAAAATACTCACCAAAATTGCGTAAACACGTAATCTTTACTGAGGTGAAATAGGGTATCAATACATATCAATAGGTGCTAGAAAGCCTTATAAATCAAGCTTTCTGAAAATATGAATTTCACTACTTTGCATTGAAATTCAGTTTTATGGTATCCTTTTTCGAAATTCACTTGAAAGACAAGTCACAGATGAGAATAAAAATCCTAGTTTCTACACTAGGATTTTTTGTTAGTACCTACAAATAAAACTTGCACTACAGCCTAAGAATGGGTATAATAGAAATGAAAAAGGATAGTTGCGTCAACAACTACCCTTAGTAGAACCGTTTAAGACGGTGACCTTATAAGTTGAGAATAACTCGTCCTACCTAGTCAAAGTGGGGACGGGTTATTTCTTTTTGTCGTTATTTTTGAAGATTGTATAACATAAACCAATCAAAGCAATGGTAAAGGTACCAAAGCCAAGAAGAGTTTGAACAATCTCAAACGCTGTCAAAAGAAAGGCTCCTCCTTTCCGTCAGATTTTGATGAGTTGCCCAGTAGGGAGAGTCTATCCCCAGACTCTCCCTACACCTCTCTTCGGTTTCCAAAGCCACCGTCTCTACTTTTCTACTCTACCATTATACACAGGACAGTACCCTCCTGGCTATAATAAACTGGGGGGTATCAACTAAAATAAAGACGATTGAAAAAAGCTCTAGCAAATCCAATACTAATCAAAAAATCAATTTAATTAGTATCGGATAACAATTCTAATTGGATTTTCCTTCTTTGCAGTGCTTACTTTTCGCATGGATAATCCTACCATCAAAAAACTTTAAACTGATCCACCACCTCCTTTCATCTTTTTTTCATGTTTCTCTGCTATACTACTAAACACAAGGAGGTTGTAACATGTTTTTATTTGCCTTTCCGGGTATGGGGAAGACAACTTTGGCTAAGAAATACAACACTGTGGTGGATTTGGAGTTGTCTGATATCAAATACGACAATTCCAGCGTAAGCCATCTGACTCGTGAAGAACGGAAGTCGACCAAGCGACCTATTAAGGATAAGAATTACAAGAAAACCTATATTTCTATGGCTTATACTCTTCATGAAAAAAGAAATATTGTCCTAGTTGCTTTAAATTTACTGTTTCCTTTCCTAAAAGAGTTTTGGAGACAAGGCATATTTCCATTTCATATCTTCGTACCACACCCTTCCCTAAAATCCGAGTATCGTCAGCGTTATCTAAACCGAGGAAATAACCACCGTTTCATTTTTGAAGTCATGACTATTTGGTACCCAACGCTCGTTCCACTTTGGCTTCTATCCAAAATTTTTCCAAAATGGATTACTGTGACAGGTCCCGGAGAGACCTTGGAAAACTACGAAATTCAAAATTTCCACCAAACAGAATCTCGGAACAAAAAATTAATCTTAGAATAAGGCTAAAATCTATACGAGAGGCCAGATTATTCCTTATTCCGTTGTCTATAATGTAGCCATAGTCTGGGGATAGACTATGGTTACTCCTCACCCTCAATCTTTAAAAGTCACCGTCTCTACTTTATTCATTTCATACAGACTAGACAACCCTTGAGTGACAACTGTAAATTTAAGAATATCTTTGCCTCACAACTCTATAATAAGCAGGAATCCTAAGCATGTCTCCCCTAGCCAGATTTTCAAGAATCTCTTAAGATACAATTTTTAAGAAATTCCCAAGCGAATTTCTTGAAAATTTTTAGGAAACATTCTATGATTGAGCACGGAGGTTTAATATGTCTAAAAAATTCTTTGCCGAGTTAATCGGTACTTTTATGTTAGTCTTTATTGGAACTGGTGCTGTTGTCTTTGGAAATGGTCTTGAAGGAATCGGCCATCTGGGGATTGCCCTTGCTTTTGGTCTTTCCATCGTCGCTGCAGCCTATAGTATTGGAACGATTTCAGGTGCACACCTAAATCCAGCTGTATCTTTGGCTATGTTCGTCAATAAACGTATGAACGCTCAAGACTTCTTGACTTATGTTCTTGCTCAAGTTGTTGGAGCCCTTCTTGCTTCCGCTACTTTGAACTTCTTCCTTGCAAGTTCTGGTCAAGCTGTCACTAGCTTGGGAGAAAATGGGTTTACAACCGTTTCTGCAATGGGAGCCTTCCTCTTTGAGGTTATCGCTACTTTCCTTTTTGTACTTGTAATTGTTACCGTAACCTCTGCAAGCAAAGGAAACGGCAAAATTGCTGGTCTTGTCATTGGTTTGACCTTAACTACACTGATCCTACTTGGTCTAAACGTTACTGGTCTTTCAGTAAACCCAGCTCGTAGCCTTGCCCCTGCCCTCTTGCTAGGTGGGACAGCTCTTAGCCAAGTTTGGGTCTTCATTTTGGCACCACTTGTTGGTGGTTTCCTAGCTGCCTTAGTTGGTCAAAACTTGCTTGAGACTGAGAAATAAGACGATTCGCATCTTTCTTCTTTTGAAAAATCAAGAGAAGAAGGTGCTTTTTTCATTTATAAAAACGGACGGCTTTCATGCCCGTCCGTTTTTATACTGTGGCTAAATACTGTTTCAACTCCATTAGTTGCTTCTGACTATCTTGAAAACCAAGGGTGTAAACAGCTTCGAGCTTCTCTGGGTCTCTCTCTAAACGCCGCACAGCCAAAGACTGTTCTGGGCGAATCACATAGATCTCGCCAGCTTCCTCCATGCGAATAATCTTTTCCACCGTATCATTGTAATGCTGGTAGCGTTTGGAAGCTACTTCCACAAACTTCGGATACTCCTTATAAAAGAGACGGTAAAGCCGCCCACTTGAGGCTTTTTTCCGATAATTCAAAGGCTGGGTCAAAATAACAATAAGTTTATCAAAGCCCAAGCTTTTAGCAAAATCCACCGGAATTGAATCTGTCAGTCCTCCATCCAAGTACTTCTTCCCATCAATTTCAACAATTTGTGAAATCAAAGGCAAGGCTGAGCTAGCTCGGAGATACTCCATTTGATCAAACACATGATCAATTTTAGGATATTCTGCCTGGCCGGTTTCCAGATTGGTCACCGTCACATAAAAAGGCACATCCGATTGCGCAAAAGCTTCCTGATCAAAAATATCTAGCTCCATCGGAATTTTATAATAGGCCATCTCCCGATTAACCATATTTCCCGTTTTCAACCAGGACAACAGACTAATGTAATTTTTATCTCTGATAAAGCGTTTATTATAGCGAAGCGCCCTTCCCCTTTGACCCGAAAGAAAATTCACCCCAAAAAGAGCGCCGGCAGAGACACTAACCAAACCATCTACCTTAATTCCGGCATCCAAGAAGGCATCTAACACGCCAGCCGTGTAAAGCCCGCGCATCCCACCGCCTTCCAGAACTAGACCAACCTTCATAAAAGCCTCCTTATTTCTGTTTTTATTAGGGTTTTTATTAGTGTAACAGAAAGGAGGTGAAAATTCCAAAAAGTAGTGGACAGTTGACGTCCACCACTTTTTGTATAGTAATAGAAAAAAGGAGATATATAAGATGAAAATAATAGGTATGAGACACATCCCTAGAGAGCAGTTTGAAGCTCAAGGAACCTTAGCAAACGTTCTAAGGATATATAAAAAAAGATGGTTTTTCAGTCACCCAACACGGAAAAGGAAATGGGAAATCGCTCATTTATAAAAAACACAACTACTTTTAGATGTGGAAGATGACGGAGAAATAATTTCCATTGATATTACACAGGAAGTGAGAAATATATATGATAGGCAAAATATCACCAAAAGACTCGTACAGCAACTACAGGAGGATATCGAGAGCGGAAAACTTAGCTTAGAGGACTTTTAACTTTTTAGAATAAGGAAAACTATAATGAATTTTACTGCAATGACCATAGCTCAGATACTCGGAAACAGTCAACTCCATATCCCAAACTACCAACGTCCATATAAGTGGACACGTAAACAAATTAGAAATCTCTTTTATGACATAAAAGAACTAATTGAAGATCCTACACGTGTTTCTGGACCTTATCACCTTGGTTCTCTTATCCTTCATCAGCATCAAGGGAAACTGGAGATTGTTGATGGACAACAACGACTAATTTCCATCTCATTGCTCCTACATACACAAAAATTATTAAATCTATATCCAGGCGCACAAAATATTTTAAAGCAAGAACACATTTCCACTTCCCTCATTCATGCCAAGGAGAACCATGAAGAATGGGTGCAGTTATTATCGGAAATTGATTCAATCACTCATAACCAGATTATTGATTATCTAATTAATTCTTGTTACCTTTCCGTCATTGAGCTGCCAGATGACCATTTGTCAGAAGCATTTCAACTTTTTGATTCTCAAAACAATAGAGGGAAACCTCTGGAGCCCCACGATCTCCTTAAGGCCTACCATCTACGAAGTATCCCTAGTGAGAGACAAACAGAAGCCCTAATTAGCAAATGGGAAGAATTAGTGAACGACACCTCTTTAAACCTTAAAGATCTTTTCGATAAACATCTATTCAGATTAAGACATTGGGTTAACGGAGAAACTGGATTTAATTCAAAAAAGCGCCAAACACAGCTCCGTTTCACTGAAGACTCTTTAAATGACTTCAAAGGAGTTTCTCTCAAAGAGCAACATTCCTATCCATATCTAACGATCTATAAATTACTAGCCGAACAAAACTTGGACTTCCCTCAATCTCTAATCATGCCAATCATTAATGGGGAACAATTTTTCAAATATATTGAAGCTTCACATCAACACTTTATTCATCTGGAAAAACTTATTTCCGAAAAAGTTTCAAACGATAGCCTGCTCCTTATCCGTCAAAATAACGGAAAATTTCAACGAAATAAAAATCTATTATTTAACATTATAGCCATATTTATCGATCGGTTTGGCCCTACCGAATTGACAACTGAAATCATTGATACGTTCACTATTTGGGCCTTCTATCCCAGAACTGCAAAAAGAGTCCTAGATTCTACAATTGCCAAATACGCAGCTGGTGGGTCTTTCCAACAAAAAAACGTCCAAAAAGTTTTTCAGTTGATTCAACAATCACAAACACCTAATGATTTTTTACAGAAATTAAATCGTGAGCAATTTGAAAATCACACACTTCAAACTCTTCTAAAGGAAATTTTATAATGCAAAACAATCATCAAAAAATCACTATTCAAAATCTATATTCCCACAGCTATAATATTCCACTATACCAACGCAATTTCTCCTGGACTTATAACGAAATCGAGCAACTAATCCTCGACATTGATGATGCACGAAGAGAAAAAAAGAAAAATTATTACATTGGAACCTTGGTGATTGATTCCCAATTTAACATCATTGATGGACAACAGAGAAGCACAGCTTTAACTCTGATTGCATTAGTTCTCCAAAACGAATTTAACTATCCCTTATTAACTCAAATCCCCATTACTTTTTCTGCCAGAAAAAAATCCAACACAACACTTCAACAATTATTGAATAAACAAATGCCAAGTGAACTTGATGAAATTGGCCAAGGCTATCTCAATGCCAAAACTGCTCTCCAAAAACTTGAAGTAACATCCGACTTCGTGGAATATCTTCTATCCCATGTTATTTTATTTCAAACCACACTTCCTGAAAGTCTGGAGTTGAATCTCTATTTTGAGAGATTTAACTCCAGAGGAGAACAACTTGAAGCACATGAAATCATAAAGGCCCAAATGATGTCCAAACTAGATCAAGTAGATGCTTCAAAATTTGCAAAGATTTGGGAAGCTTGTGCAAACATGGAGTCTCCAGTGACGACTGCATTTAAAATGCGTACAAAAAGAAAAGAAGCATTCCAGGAAAGAGAAGCTATTTTTAATTGGAGCTTCGACCACTACCCACTTCATAATCCTTATAAACATATCACCTCTGAAGACTATCACAAACAATCTCTATTAACAGTTCTGAATGAACCAGAGAGCAGATTAGAGACCCCAGAGATAACCTACCATTCAAGTGAATCCTATCGTACTTTGATTCCCTTTGAAATCTTACTAATCTATGCATTAGGAATTTTTGAAAACACGGATCCTTCAGAAATACAATTGGATGACAAAAAGTTACTTAAGCTCTTTCAAATAGAAAACAAAGATGCTATCTGGGTACGTCAATTTTCAATCGTTCTTCTCCAACTACGTCATATCTTCGATCATTTCATTATTCGAAATGCAAATGAAGAAGGAAGTAATCGAAGAAAAGATGATTGGTTTTTACAAAAATCGACTTACTATGAATATCAAAAGAGAGGTAGAGGAAGTGAATACTATGTTGAAGCTCACTTCTCTAACAATACCTTTCCAAATCCTATGAATCGAAAAATTCTTCAGGTACAGGCCATGTTTGCCGTCACCTTTCCATCCAATCGTGACAGTCGATGGCTTTACGATATCATGTTTTTCCTTTACCAAGAAATTGAAAATCTAAATAAATCCGAATTTGCCTCACTGTTCCTAGAAAAATTGGAAACATTAGCGATAAACTATGCAAAAACACGCATATTCACAGACGATAGCTCAAAAAAAATTAAATCCTATGACCTAGGACTGCCAGTCTTTGCATTAAACTTCATCGACTATATACTTTGGACACAACGGGAGTTCTTGAAAGAACATTTTTTTGAATCCCATCGCTTTAGATTTACCTATCGCCGCTCTATCGAACATTGGTATCCTCAACATCCGAATGAAGATTTAAAACAGTCTACCCTACCTGACAACATTCTACATTCAATCGGAAATTTAGCATTAATAACTGACAGCCAAAATTCAAAATTCAGCAATCTCTCCCCAACTTCAAAATATCGAGAATGGGAAAATATTTTTGATCGTCAAAGTTTGAAAATGCAGTGGATGGCAAAAATCACAGAAAAAGAGGGCACATGGACTAGTAAACACATTCTCCATATGACAGAAGAGATTGAAAAGCTAATTGCAGACTTCATTGATGGTCATAACTAAGGAGCAATGCAAATAAATACTCCCAAATTTACAACAGAAAGTAAATCTTAGTCACCTATTAAATTTGGAAATAAAAGACCGATAGTTTTCATAATCGAAACTATCGGTCTTTCATTTTGTATACTATCATTCAGACACTATTTTTTCATCTCAACTCGAGCATTCGGAATTGATTGAGCAATCATTTCTGCTGCTGATCTATCATATAGACCCTGATGAAGTACATTTCCAAACTGATCTACAACAATCCATTCTTGCATATTTTTCACCTCCTTTCAATAATACAACTCTTTTCAACTCAAGGCTAAAAATTTTACCCCCCCCCCCCGATTTTCCTATATCTTTCAAGCATTCGTTTCAAAGATTCTTCCATATCATTAACTAAATATTCTGGTTGTAAAACTTTCAACGCCGCTCCTTGGCTTAATAACCAGCGTTTCAAGCCAGGTGTATACTGTGTTTTAAATTCAATTTCCACCTCCCCATCATAATTTGCAATAACTTCAGCATCTGGAAATTTGTCTAGGACAATAGTGGGATCAAAGGCAAATAAAATTCGAACATAGATAGTTGGTCCAATAAATGAATCGACACGATAATTTCGAACATCTCCATCCCTAAATTTTTTTCCATAGGGAATCGTAGGTTTTTTCTCAGATGAAGGGAGCCAAGTTGAGATTCGATCTAACTTAAGAGTAATATAGTTTTCATAGTTCAAATGAAAAGCTACTACATAAAAATAACGAGTGTCATAAAAAATCGAAACAGGTAAAACTGTCATTTCTTTCTTGACTTGATAGGGAGATTGGTAAACAATATCAAGAACTTGCTCCGATCGAATGAACTCACTCCATGCCCATATTTTATCAATTCGAGCTTGAGGATCCGTTATTGGTGCGTAATTTAATAATTCTGAGGCAATAACCTGCTTAATGGCCCTCCGTTCTTCCTTTGTTAGAAGTTGAAGAAGATTTTCTAAAACTCTCTGGTTTTCATCTTGATTAAGAGCTCGATTTTCAAGCAACACTTTAGAAATAAATAAAGCATCTTTTTTATTAAACAAGGCTCTTCCTTTGAAATGACGTGTATGATTTCCAGGGTCGTAAACCAATTCAGCTGCAATCATCGTTTGTCTGTCCAAAATCTCAGCCAACAAGGCAAAATCTCTCTGTATTGTTTTAGGACTAACCCCATATTCTTCTGCCAACTGTATTTTCGACAAGTGAGCTCCCGATTGCAATCTTAAAAAAATTAATAAGAGTCTTTCTTGATCATTCATTAAATCTCACCTTTAAACTATTAATCAGTCATTTCACCATCTGTGGATTAACTAATATATCTATAGTAATTTTACAAAAAAGGTTGGACACTATGTGTCCAACACCACATGCTATTCAAAAAAGTTTCACGCGGAACACTCTATAAGAAAAGATCTCCCACTTTCCACCATACTACTAGGGTTCATCTTGTACCCTAGTCAGCATAAAAGGCTAGTACAAATCATTTCCAATGGAAGCAATCTCAATCCCACAAAGTTCCTAACATGGATATTCGTATTCTTCAACACTATCGGGCTAATACCAAAGACATCACCCTTATAGATGACCTGCATCATGAATTTACAAAAAATCCAGAAACAAAAGCTAACTTCTTTGATAATCTCAGATTAAAGTCCAACGTTTACTCCAAAAAAGCAGAAGTTCTTCTCTCTAACCTTCGAACTTCTGCTTTTGTTTTAGTCTATCCACCTATCCTTAGATAGTTTTTGATACCAGTAGGCACTTTGTTTAGGATAGCGTTTCTGAGTTTCAAAGTCTACATAGAAAAGACCATAGCGTTTCTCATAACCATTAGACCAAGAAAAAACGTCCATTAAAGACCAGAGGAAATAGCCTTCAACTTGAGCTCCATCCTTGATAGCATCTACAAGAGCGGCTAAATGTTGGCGGATGTAGTCAATCCGATAGGCATCCTGGACAGTATTCTGCACGAATTGATCTTTGTAGCCCAAGCCATTTTCAGTGATGTAGATTTTTTTATAATTTGGATAATTCTTCGTCACGCGCATAATCTGATCATAAAGTCCCTTTGGATAGATAATCCAATCCCAATCGGTTTTAGGGATCGATGCCGGTGCCAAGCGACGACCAACTCCCTGAATCTGGTAGGAAGAGGTTCCTTTTTCGCCTGTGCCATTATGAATAATTTCTGTTTCTCCATCATAAGCCTGCATCCAATCACTCATATAGTAATTAATTCCAAGGAAATCATTTAAATCCTTAGCTGCTTCCAGAGCTTCAAAATCAGTCGGACGGAGATCCAATTGTCCACCGTGAATTTTCAGTAGTTCCTGCACTCCAGCCCAGGTCTCAGAAGAATAATGACCTAGATAAGTCGCATCCAAAATAAATTGATTATGAATAATGTCTTCCAGTTCGGCGGCTCGGATGTCGGCGGGGCTACTTGGATCATAGGGGTATTTAGTAGGCAGAGCATGAACCACACCAATCTGTCCTGCATAACCTGCCTGCTTATAAAGTAGGACTGCTCTAGCGTGAGCAACCATCATATTATGGTGAGATTGGAACACCTTCGCGAGGTCATACTGGATACCTGGTGGAAATTTTCCATTCAAATATTGCCCATCCCCAATCGGTCCAATTTCATTAAAAGTAGTCCAATAAGTGACTTCTGAAAATTCTTGAAAGCAAAAATCTGCATAATTTACAAAATGATCAATGGTTTCTCGATTCAAGAAATCACCCGCACTATGTAAAACTTCTGGAGTATCGAAATGATGCAATGTTACAAAAGGCTCCACTCCATGCCGACGACATTCCTTAAACAAACGATGATAAAATTCTACACCTTTCGCATTCAACTCTCCATAGCCCTGAGGAAAAATACGTGACCACGCAATCGAAATCCGAATGGCCTGAATTCCAAATTCCTTACACAAAGCCAAGTCAACAGGGTATTTGTGATAAAAATCAGAAGCTGGATCCGCTTTAAACCAATAATTGTCCGCTAAAAATTGGTCCCAAGCTACTGCTCCCTTACCATCCACACACGTCGCTCCCTCAGCTTGGTAAGCTGCTGTCGCTCCTCCCAAGATAAAACCGGGTGGCAACTGTCTCCTCATAAAACACCTCCCTTACTGCAACTGCTTCCGGACAAAGTCCAAAGCTCCTTGTCCATCTCTAGTCAACTTAATATACTCCGCTCCTTCGGTCTTAGCCAAGCGGATTCCTAATGCATCAGTTTCCTGCCTGATATCCTCGTAATTCGAAGCGACCTGCGGTGCTAATATCACCAAATCATACTCCGGTAAAATATCCCGGTGAGCCCCATAGCTGCCCGCTGCTGCTGCTACAGGCACTCCATATTCTTGAGCTGCCTTGGTGAGCGCATTGGCCAAAAGACCGCTGGTTCCACCCCCCGCACAAAGAACCAAAACATTGGTTTCCTCGGTCACTTCTACTTGAATTGATTTTTCTTCCTTTTGGTTCAAAACGGACTCTGGCTGACCCGCTGCCTCCTCTGCTAAAATCTGTTGGTCATAGACCTTAAGGAAAGGATAGTAAAGAGCTGTGTCCACTACGACCAAAAGAAGCGCCAGCAAAAAGGCTAGAGGAGCAAAGTTCGTTCCCATAATAATTCCCAGTGGACCAGGTGTTGTCCAAGGCAGGTTAACACTGAAGGAATTCATTTTGAGACTGTCCACAAAAAATTTAAAGATCCAGACATTCACAATTGGAGCCAAAACAAAGGGAAGGAAAAAAACAGGATTGAGCACGATTGGAGCACCAAATAAAATCGGTTCATTAACCCCAAAGAAGGTTGGGATTACCGACGCACGACCGATAGCCCGATTCCGCTTAGACTTGGTAAGCCACATAAACATGAATGGAACTACCAAGGTCGCCCCAGTACCGCCCATGGTTACAATAAACATCTGAGTTCCTGAAGTCAAAACCTTGTCCGCATGTTGACCAGCCTGCAGAAGTTGAAAGTTAGCTTCTACATTGGCATATGTAATAGCTGCAATGGCGGGTTCTACAATGGAAGGACCATGAATCCCGACAAACCAAAACAGGGCATAAGCTCCAAAGATTAAGGTAATCCCTAGATAACCATCTGCTGCTGTAAATAACGGTTCAAAAGCTTTCAAAATCGCAGCGGCTACACTGGTTCCAACCATCTGACGACTCATAAGATCTAAACCATAGAGGACAAAAATAGAAGCCGCATAAGGGAAAATATCCTTAAAAGCTTGGGAAACATTCGGAGGAACTTCTTGTGGCATAGGGATGGTTACATGATGTTTCACACAGACTCGGTAAAGATTGACGGTTATAAAAGCGGCTAAAAATGCCGTCAACAAGCCCTTCGTCCCCATATAACCATTGGCGAAACCTCCATCCAAACTATCTGCCGCTAAAAGCAAGAAGCCAGAAATCGAAGCCATCATGGTTGATAGAAAATTAATTTGATTCGTTTTCGGCAAATCCCGGTTAAAAGCATCCGTCAAAGATTTTGCTGTCGTTCCAGCAACCAGCATCGCCACAATTCCCATCGTATAGCCATAGGGTTTCATAATGGCTGCCACCATCTCCTCAGACCAAGTAAATCCAAAGATATTCGGAACAAAAGCGACTAATAAAAAAATACTGGAGAAAAGAATAACTGGCATGGCAGCAATAAAACCATCCCGAATAGCTCTCAAATAAGGATTCCGAGAAACCTTCTCAAAGAAAGGCTTTCCTTTTTCAATCCACGCAATCAAGTGATTCATACCTTACCCCCTCTTATACAACGCAATCAGATGTTTCATCAAATCCTTCAATAACAAAGTTGTCATCAGATGATCCTGTCCATGCATCAAGGTCACACTATAAGCCAAGCTCTCCCCCGCGGCCTCTTTTTGCAAAAGGCTGGTTTGAGCTTGATGGGCTTGCACAATGCACTCACTAGCTTCTTCCACTAATGTCTCCGCCCGCTCATAGTCGCCACTTTGCGCCGCATTCAAAGCCTCTAAAAGACGAGAACGTGCATCTCCCGCATAAGCTACAATTTCAAATCCTAACAAAGTACTTTCTTCACGATTCATCACTCAACCTCCTCTTTTACAATAATCGTTGAATATGTAAAACCAAGTAAAACCGTTCCGTATTCGGAATTGTTTGCCCCATCACCTCTTGAATCAAGGCGAAAATCTGGCTCCCGATTTCATAAGCCTTGGGATTGCTCTGGCGAAGAGATTTATCTAATTCCTCTAAAGCCAAATGCCCTTCCTCCTCCCTCCCTAGATTACTAAGGAAATATGAAAGATGAAGCATAAAACGGTCATAAAAATTGCCATTGCGACTTTGCCTACGAATCCCATATTCTTGCAAAACCTTTTCTACCTTTTCCATAAGAAGCTTACTTAATTCCTGCTCCTGTTGACGATCCGGCAGGGTTTCACCCTTGGCATTTATGAGATGAAGGGCAATCCTCCCTACTTCGTCCTGGGGAAAATCCTCCGACAGCTTTTGGCGAAAAAGCAATAGGGCTTCCTCAGCCATTTGGTATTCAACAGGGTATTGATTGGACATATCCGGTAGGCGACTTTCTTGGTAAGCTCCCTTTAAAATTGCTTGATAAGAACAACGCATATGGTCTGTAAGGGTCACATACAAATATTCCTGAACCGGATAGTCGTAATGTTCCACCAAGTAGTTGATGACCGAATAGCTAACGGTAATAAAATCCAAAGGGATATCCCGAAGCAGGGTTAGGAAATTTTCCTTAGCTTCTTCATTGTGAAGAGAAAAAACTGTCTCTACCTTTTCAGAACCTAGAAGATCTCCTTTTCTTTTTTGAAAGGCAATCCCCAATCCCATGACAACAGCCTGCTCTCCCCTTTCATTTTTAACCAAAGCCGCATTATTATTCAGACTCTGTAGGATGCGATACATAATTCCTCCTTTCTAATTTCAGAAAAAGAAAAAGACTACAAACAAACCGAGAACCCCTGTCCTCTGATTCATCTGTAGTCTTGCCTAATCGAATTAGTTACAATCCACCCTATTCATACTATTAAGTTCGTTATAGCATATTACTCAGGATTATGTAAACCCTTTCTTTTTTATATCCATCACATTTCAAGATGTAACTTTGTTAAACCTCTTCGAAAAACGGAAGAATTGCGTACATAACAGACTGTATCGACCCTATTCAGTAAATCCTCCATACCTGTTAGGAGGGAGAAAAAACTCTTCCAAACAATCTTGTTCGTTCCACATTCCTATTTCAAACTATAAGCTAAAACCATCTCTTCCCAGACCCTCACAGTTGATTCAGGCAGATTAGGGGAAATTACCAACAATGGTCATTTGCTTCGCAAACTCTATCCTCTGCACTGCTTCTTCATGATTGGTTTGAAATGTTGCGGACATCTGATTTTACGTTAGCTTAACCTACACTGGTGTAGCTGTTTCAGCTAATACACGATTCAGACTTTCCAGATTCTCCCGGCCAACTGTCTGTAACCAAGTACGCGCAGCCTCTTCTCCTTCTTGCACATAGACAGGAACCACTCCAGCCCAGGTAGCTCGACCACATAGAACACCATTAAAATGGGCACCTGCTTCTGCTGCGAACACCAGAGTGTCCTGGAAAAGTTTGGCAGATACACCTGCACTGAGGTAAATATACGGTAAGTCCGTTGCGGCGTCTTGCTCACGGAAATATGCAGCTGCTTCTTCCCGACTATAGGCTACTTCCCCTGTCGCAAAGCCCTCCACAAAATTCATATTGACCGGTACCTCTACCTTGAGCACAGCTACACCAAATCGTGAATCTGAGAACACCTCCATCGCCTGATTCACCTTATGCGGCTTAAGCCGAGCATACTCCAGACTCGTGGTATCTGCCAACTGCTCATCATAAGACACAATCTCCAAGAAGAAGGGAAGCCCCTCAGCTCGACATTCTGAACCCAAACGTTCCACATAGGCCTGTTTCTGTTGATTCACCTGTGGATCCCCATCCACATCATAATAAAGCAAGAATTTCACAGCATCCGCTCCCGCTTCCTTGAGCCGCAAAACAGACCAATCTTCTAAGCAATCCGGCAAGCGACTCGTAGAAGTCGCATCATAGCCCGTTTTTTCATAAGCCAACAAAAGACCCGCAGACTCCACCCGTACCTGAGCTGCTGGCAAACCAAATTCCGGATCCAGTAGAATGGACGACGCATAAGGTGTCAACTCCTCAGACACTAAACGCTTCAACGTTTCCATTTGCTGTGCAGTCGGCTCCACCTCCTGGTGTTGAGCCAGCATCTTCTTTAAAGCTCCCCGTTGGTCAAAAGCCAAGGCTGAAATCAAACCAGCCTCAGTGGTCAATTTTTTCAATCCCATCTCACACCTCTTCCACTTCAATCTGCTCGAGCAAATCTGCAGCCTTGTCCAAATTCACAAAGCCTGTCGCTTCCTCTTGTGCATTCAACATTCCCAAGAGATTCCCACGCTTCAGCATTTCTCCATCCTCTAAACCATGTAACAGACCAGAAGCTAGACCTGCCACCGTCGCATCCCCTGACCCAACAGGATTCACAACAGAAATCTTCGGAATTTTCACCCGATAATAACGATCTCCATGTTTGGCAAAAGCGCCTGCGGCGCCAAGAGAAACTACAATCCAGTCAATCCCAGAAAAACGATCCCCAGCTAAAATAGCTTTCAAATCATCAAGGTCCGAATGAACCTCACGCCCCACCAACTGCGTCAACTCATCCAAATTGGGTTTAATGAGACTAGGGCGGTAAGAACTATCCAAAACAGCCTCCAAAGAAGCTCCCGATGTATCCAAAATCACACCAACCCCTGCCTCTTGACATAGCTGAATGAGAGATACATAGTAGTCCACTGGCAAACCTTTCGGCAAACTACCCGAAAAAACCACCCAATCCGCCTGATCTAGGAGTCCCTTAAAATGCTCTTTAAAAGCCCGGGATTCCTCCGCCAAAATTTCAGGCCCCTGCTCCAAAATCTCTGTCTGCTGACCTTGGTGCAAAATTGCTACACAATTACGTGTTTCCCCTGCAATCTCTTGAAAAGAATGAGCAACCCCTTGTCGGTCTAATTCTTGAGCTAAGACCTGTCCCAAGCCTCCTCCAAGAAAACCCGTCGAAAGCACTGGATCACCGAACTGCTTCAAAACACGAGTCACATTTAAGCCCTTACCACCCGCTGTCTTTCGAACATCCTGTACCCGATTGACAGCATCCACATGTAAAGTATCTAACTGGTAAGCCACATCTATCGATGGGTTGAGTGTCACTGTAATAATCATCCTTCTCTCCTCATCCTTCTAAAACCCATAAGCCTCTCCTCCAAGAAACCTATTATGATTCGCCTACTATCCAGTTCCCTCCTTTTTGTTTACATTCTACACCTAAAAACAACATAAATCAACATATTTTGTTTGATTTATCGTTTAAAAACCAAACATGCAATCATACGGATCAAATTTTTGAGAGAATCAGCCCACTCATCGCATATCTGACGCAACCGATTACACTCGAAATACCATTCGCGAAAACGTGTTAAAAAAACCACTTTTTGTTAAGTCTCTTCCCATAATCCCATTGGCAGACTTTCATTTTTTTGCTAAAATGAAATCAAATTGTAAACGCATTCATTTTATATAAAGGAGCCATATTCATGAAAACTATTCTAACTCTCATCTTTCTCATATCCGCCGTGGGTATCTGGTATTTCAGCAAACGTGAACCCAATAAACTATTTCGTAGAGTAACTATTGGTACCACTATTTGGTCCGCCCTCTTAATTGGCTACACCAATCCTAAGCCAGAAACCACTACTAGCCAAGCAACGATCAGTAGCTCTAGCACAACTTCCACTTCTAGCACTAAAACAAGCACTAACAAAGAAAAACAACCAACAGAGGCAGAAAAACTAGTCAATCATTTAGAACAAGAGCAAACCCATGAAAACCTTCAAGCTGCTCAACAAGCAGTAGATAAACTCGACAATACAACGACAAAATCTACTCTCCAAAAACGAATTGATACCGTTGCTAACCAAATCCAGAAAAAAGAAATATCAGAAAAACAAAAAGCAGAAGAAGCACAGAAAAAAGCAAAAGAAAAACAACAAGCAGAACAAGCTGCCAAAGAAGCCGCGGAAAAGGAAGCACAACTAGCTGCTCAACAAGAAGCGGAGAGACAAGCACAACTGGCCGCTCAACAAGAAGCGGAAAGACAAGCACAACTGGCCGCTCAACAAGAAGCAGAAAGACAAGCACAACTGGCCGCTCAACAAGAAGCAGAAAGACAAGCACAACTGGCTGCTCAACAAGAAACTGCCAGCAGCTACTACCCTAACTGTAGCGCTGCTAGAGCAGCCGGAGCAGCACCTGTCTATAGCGGTCAACCCGGTTACGGAAGACATTTAGACCGTGATGGTGATGGAATCGGATGTGAATAACAGCACATACCTCAATACTTTATCTATCATCATTCAACTCACACCTGAGGTATTAGGTATAAAATCTAACACCTCAGGTGTATTTTTTTGCAGGAAACTTTAGAAATAGACCCTGTCTCAACTTTTTCTTAATCAACCCTTAACCCAATTCGTCATTTCGCTTATTTTCAGATTGCTTTCAGAAAAGTCCCGTATTCTTAAACGCAAGAAGAAAAAACGAGGTAAGCGATATGTATTATGTAGTGATCCCAGCCTATCAACCAGATGAGAAACTAATTCAATTATTAACCGTTATGAAACAGCGCTTGGACTGTCAAGCTATCGTCGTGGACGATGGCAGCACGGGAAAGTCCGCAGAAATCATCGAGGCTGCCAAATCCTACGCTACTGTCTTGCACCATGAGAGGAATCAAGGAAAAGGGCAAGCCTTACGAACGGGCTTCCAATATCTTCAATCCTCTGAACAAGCAGGGATCGTGGTAACCGCAGATGCGGATGGACAGCATGCTGTGCAAGACATCGATCGCCTAGCACGCGCAGCCATGAACCTGCCTAACCGCCTTATCTTGGGTGTTCGCCAGTTCACCAAGGACATCCCGCTACGCAGCCGTTTTGGCAACAAGCTCACCAGGGTCTTGTTCCACCTGCAGACTGGAATCAATGTGAGCGATACCCAGACTGGCCTCCGAGCCTTCCACACCGACCTGCTTCCTTTCATGCTAGAGGTTGAGGGGAAGCGCTACGAGTATGAGATGAACATGCTCAGCCAGGCAAGCCAGCGTTACAAAATTACCGAGATTCCGATCCAAACCATCTACATCGATGACAACGCCAGCTCCCACTTCCGGCCGATTCAGGATAGCTTGCTAATTTATAAAAATCTCTTTAAATTCGCCCTCTCCTCCCTTAGCAGCTTCCTAGTTGATTACGGGGTCTACGCCTTGATTCTCCTGATGTCTACAGCACTGCCAACAGCAACCCGCCTGGTGCTAGCCAATACCATCGCTCGCCTCACTAGCTCCATTTTCAACTTCAGCCTCAATAAGAAGCTGGTCTTTAAGAACAGGAACAGTCTTACCCACACGGGGACTGGCTACTTTACCTTAGCCTTCACCCTCTTCCTTGCGGACACAGCCCTTCTTTACCTTTTCCACCAAATTTTAGGAATGGATCTTTATATGGTAAAAATTGTAGTGGGCTTCTTCCTCTTCCTGCTATCTTGGACAGTGCAAAAAAACGTCATTTTCAGAGAAAGGAATTCGTATAGTCGTGAAATTGCTTAAGAAACCCTTCGCCTACGCCTGCATCTTCGGCCTACTCCTGACTGGCGGCTTCAGCTACTCCCTGCTAAAAACCTTTGTCCTATCCCAAGCCATGACCAGCGTCAGCGCCACCAACACCACTTCATCTGCAGGCAAAAGCCCAACCAATGTCTCCACCACTGACACCAACTACACAGATGACAACATCCAAGTTAACTTGGAAGCCATCACCACCAATAACACAACCGTCTACGTTGCCGATATTCAAGTAAGCTCCGCAGACTACCTCAAAACAGCCCTAGCTCAGAATACCTATGGCACCAACATCACCGCCAAGACCTCTGAGACCGCCAGCAATAATAACGCCATCCTTGCCGTTAACGGCGACTACTACGGTGCCAACGCATCCGGCTACGTCATCCGCAACGGTCAACTCTACCGTGACACCGTCCGAGACAATGCTGACTTCGGCGACCTGGCCATCTATGCCGACGGCTCCTTCAAAATCATCAAGGAAAACGAAGTTACCGCCCAAGAACTGGTTGACGACGGCGTCGTCAACCTCCTAGCCTTCGGACCAGCCCTCATCGAAAATGGCCAAATCGCTGTCGACACCAGCACCGAAGTCGGCCGTGCCATGGCCTCCAACCCCCGCTCCGCCATCGGTATCATTGACGAAAACCACTACATCATCGTCGTCGCCGACGGCCGCACAGAAGAAAGCCAAGGACTTTCCCTCTACCAAATGGCAGAAGTCCTAAAAGAATACGGCGCCCAAACCGCCTACAATCTAGACGGCGGTGGCTCCTCCACCCTCTACTTCAACGGCCAAGTCATCAACAACCCCACCACAAACGGAAACACTATCTCAGAAAGAGAGGTCAGCGACATTGTCTACATCGGTTATTAATCCCAACCAAAGATTCAGAAGAAGCCTGTTCACCTACCTAGCCTTCACAGTATTCCTCTTACTCTTCAGCCGTATCTACGAAAGCCTCAGCTATGGCGAAATTTCCTTCTTCATGCACTACCTCTGGACTGTCCCCCTAGCCGGTGGCAGCCTCCTCCTGACACTCATGAAAGTCAGACCCAACCTCTCACGACTCAGCTACAACCTCTGGAACTCCGGCATCGCCACCCTCACTGCCGGCTTCCTCCTCCGTGGCATCATTAATTTATCCGGCCGATCAACAACCTTAGACCAACCCTATTGGTTCATCGGAGCTGGATTCCTAGTTCTAGCTCTTCTTTCTTTATTTATTCATTCGAAAAACACGCCTAAAATCCAATGATTTTAGGCGCTTTTTAATCATCAATCCATTTCAGACAAGTAAGCTTTAATCCCATGCCAAAAACGTTGAAAATCTTCCCTCTCCGTCGGCCAAATCTTGGTCACACGGTCTATGGCAATTACAAACACCGCCAACATCTCATAATCAGCAGCTGATTGAGAAACCAGACCCACACGCTTGCCGACAATCAAAAAAAGATAGAAAACAAACAAACTCGTACGCTTGGGAAAAGCCAACAAAGCCTCCATCCCCATCCGCAAACCACGATAGAAGACCCCTCGCTTCCTCCCTACCTCAAGCCAAGACAAAATCCGACCATACAGCCAGTCGGACGTTAGAAACAGCGCTTGAATGGCAATAATGATCATGGCTACATTGTTGGCATACTCCTCAGACATCCCCAAAGAGCGCGTGATGTCAAAAATCATATCCCCATTAAAAAGAGCCAAATAAAGCACACCTACTACCAAAACCAAGGCAATCAGAAAAACCACCAAAATTCGTGGCAAATTTTTTAAAGTCATAAAATCTAGTCCTCTTCCTTATATATCTGTAGAATAAAATTCCCTAAATACTCCACATCCTTAAAATTATACACTGCTGAATCAAAAAAGTCCCCCACATATACTGCGGGGAACTCAGATAAATCTAACTATAAGTGAAAATATAAATTACCCAAGAACATGCCAGTGATACTGTTTGCTTTGTTTCTATTTACAGACAAGATATCCACTTAGATGAACTTGGATAGGATTAGTATAGCATAGGGAGAGAACGGGGGCAAGGAGGGGGAAGTTGTCATCTTTAGAAGAACTTTTTCACCATTAGTTGGTCAATTCAAGATAAATAATTACTACAATACTCCACCGATACCCTTGAATTTTTCAACAAGCATGCTAATCTTTTGAAATACCATTTGTTTCTTAGTGTGATACTGAGGATTCAGTGGACTCATCCTAGGCAGAGCCTCATTGAGAGCATTGCCATTCTCACTGGCATATCCATGATTCAAAGAGGTCTGAATATAGCGCTTGGTATTTTCTACATGTAAGCCTTCCGCCTGAATCAACGCTTCCACTTCTTTTTTCTGCTCCTTCTGAGCAAAGAGGAAGAATTGCTTAATGATATCGGTTTTATTCGCAAAACTATCCAAATCACTATAGTGAATAAAATCCACAATCAGATCTTCCTTGGCTCTATTTCCAAGACTGGCACGAATAGTACGCGAAATTTCCTCAATCAAAACATCTTTGTCAGAAACTTTTTTATTGGTTTCAAAAATCAGTTCCAAAATATAATCCAGATTGATTTCCTGAGATTTTAACAGCTCCACTTCAAAGACGACAGAATCCCAGTCTACTTTTGACTGACTATCTTGCTGATTTCGGCGTTCGTTAGTATACCAATCCCTAATGTCATTGTAGGTAGAACGATAGTCCTGAATTTCTCGTACTGTCGGCAAGGTCAGCTGAGATAAGTCCGCCATAGTCGCATCATCCATATGATACTTGGCCTGAAATGCTGCCACTTCCTCTGCATTTTCAAAATCAACCTCTTGCAAAGCCTGTAAACTCACATAATCATCATAATTCTGAAGAATGTTATCCAGTTTCAAATACTTACCGAACAAATCAACAAAAGCTTTTTTATCACTTTCTTTTACAATTTCACTTGGATTTGGAAAACGTTCCCGAAGCTCTTGAACAACCGACAAATAGCCTTCCTTCTGCTCTCCAGCATCTACATAGCCATTTAAATAGTCATGATAAGAGCGCTCCAACAGCACCTCTGCTGTCTCTGTTTTACCAAAAAGTTTAATCGCATCAGTCGTTGCCTTTTCCAAATCGCGAAAAGTCACAATATTCCCGAAGGTTTTGGTCGTATCATAAATCCGATTGGTCCGTGAGAAAGCCTGAATAAGTCCGTGATAACGAAGGTTTTTATCAACAAAAAGAGTATTGAGAGTCGGCGCATCAAAACCTGTCAGGAACATACCCACCACAATCAGCAAATCCACCTCACGCGTCTTCACGCGCTTGGCCAAATCGCGATAATAATTTTGAAAATCATTGCCATTAATTGTGTAGCTAGTCTGGAATAGCCTATTGTAGTCATCTACACAGCGGCTTAGAAATTCTTTGCTACTGAGATCTGGCAAATCTGTTGGGTTAAAGGTCTCATCATCAATTTCTCCGATAGCGGACTGTGCTTCGTTGGCTACAAAAGAGAAAATAGTCGCAATTTTTAGCGGTTTATCACGACCTTCCTGCTGCTTTTGCAGCTCCTGATAATAAGCTTTAGCCGCATCAACACTGGACACCGCAAACATGGCATTGAAACCGTGTCCTGACTGTCGGTGTGTTTTTTGATTGAAATGCTCCAAGATATAACTTGAAATCTCTGAAATCCGTGTTGGATGCAGAAGAGCTTTCTTAGTTTCAGCGGCACTCAATTTGTCCAAATCCTGCTCAGTTTCATAGTCCTTAAATTGAGGGCGGACATCATTATAATCCACCATAAATTTCAAGACTTTCTGATCCCTAATGGCATCTGTAATGACATAAGAATGAAGCTCATCTCCAAAAACCGAAGCTGTCGTCTCAGAGCCAAAGGCATTCTCCACCTTAATCGGAGTCCCTGTAAAACCAAACTGGCAATATTTCTTAAACTTCTTTTTCAAACGTTTTTGAGCCTCACCGAATTGCGAGCGATGACACTCATCAAAAATGAAAACCACTTGCTTGTCATAAATCTCATGTTGCTGCTCACTACTCATAAAATTATTGAGTTTTTGGATAGTGGTCACAACAATCTTGTCATCATCTTTTTCGATATTTCGCCTAAGACCGACTGTACTATTGGAACCATTGACTGAATCTGGCGAGAAGCGCTGGTATTCCTTCATAGTTTGATAATCCAAATCCTTTCGGTCAACAACGAAAAAGACCTTGTCCACCTCATCCATCTCCGTCGCAAGCCTTGCCGCCTTGAAGCTGGTCAAGGTCTTACCAGACCCTGTCGTATGCCAGATGTAGCCTCCTGTATGAGGGCCACTCTTGATTTTGGAGGCAATGGCAGAACGGATTTTCCAGATGATCCGCTCAGTTGCCGCAATCTGATAGGGTCGCATGATGAGCAGCGTATTGTTGGTGTCAAAGACCGAATAATGGATTAAAACATTAAGCAGGGTGGTTTTGCTGAGAAAAGTCGCTGTAAAGTCCTTCAAATCCTTAATTGGTTCGTTGTTTTTCAAGGCCCAATTCATAGTAAAATCAAAGGAGTTCTTATCCCGCTTAGTGGTATTAGCAAAATAGCGACTATCTGTCCCATTTGAAATGACAAAGAGCTGGAGGTATTTAAACAGGGAATTTTCTTCGTTGAAACTTTCCTTGCTGTAACGATGCACCTGGTTAAAGGCCTCACGAATAGCTATCCCTCGCTTTTTCAGTTCAATCTGCACCAAGGGCAAACCGTTGACCAAAATAGTCACATCATAGTGATTGGTGCTAGTCCCTGTTTGATTCATCTGATTGATGACTTGCACCTTATTTCGGCTAATATTCTTTTTATCCCAAAGGTAGATATTTTGAATATGTCCATCATCAAAGATGAAGTCATAAACATAGTCATCATGCAACTTTCGCGTCCGATCAATCAGACTCTCACTAGCTTTATTCAGGTATTCATCCAAAAAACGTTGCCACTCCACATCTGTAAATATCACACGATTAAGGGTTTCCATCTGCTTACGGAGATTACCCAAAAGTGCATCAGGAGTAGTGATATAATTCATATATTCATACCCCTGCTGCTGTAAGTCACTAATCAATTCTCTCTCCAATTCAGCCTCCGTTTGGTAGTGACTAGGCTGCTCTTTTTTAGTGTACTTTTCAAGGACAATAAAATTATTGGATTCGATAATCGGGGCTGTTTGAATGAATTCGGACATAGTTACTCCTTATAATAAAATTACTCTCAAGCTTAAAGTTTTATATCATCCAGATTTAAAGTTATATTTGGAAATAAACCACCCAAATACATTCTTAAAATGAATTAAATCATCTTCTGGAATTTCTGAATTTTCTTCCATCGAATGCTTATTGTGACTAAATAAATTTAATTTTCTACAATAAATATCAATATCTCTTTGAGTTAAGCCCTTATCCTCATCTGGGACCAGTAAATCTTCCCAATTTCCATACCCCAAAAATGTAGAGGTTTTTTCAAATAAAGTTCTCAACAAATTGAAATGGTATTTTTTTATACTATTGTTTTGAACAGATTGCTGAATGACTTCGACTATTTCTATATGATACGAAAATGGAGAATCATTAGTATCTTTCAAAATATACTTGTCCAAACCATTATGAAAATTAACAACATGCTCTAGGATACTTGGAGAATAATTATTATTTTTTTCTTTCTCCACCTCTCTATCATTCTTTTTCTTTAATTCATTAAATAACACGTTAAAAAACAAGGGATGATGTGTTGTTACGATGAATTTTATTCCTTGATCGTTTGGATTTTCACTATCTCTAGGTTTATAATTACTTTCTCTAATTAAGTTAGCAATATCAATTGCAACCTCAATAACTCTTTGCTCATCAAGAGAAGAAACCGGATCATCAATAATGATATACTCAACTTTATCGAACTCACCAGTTCTATCATTTCTCCCTGTAATTACTTCCTTAATAAAAGTATAAAATAAACTCCAAATAAAATTTGTCTCCTCCCCTTTTGAAAGTTTAATATTTTCTTCAGTTATTCTCTCATTATTTCCATTATTCTTTTTCGTATACGTTTTACTAAAGGCAACGCTTCTTGAACCGTCGAATATAGGTTCTATAATATTTTGTAAAGACCTCCCTTCTGCCCCAACAGGAAGAATTCCTAGGTAGCTTTGAAAAGTATTAATGACATCATTGTGCATTCCCTGTACATCAATAATATACTGTACAAACAATGATTCATTATTAATTTTTAATTCCCGATTAGTATCACCTGATAAATCATTGTCCCAAGTAAACAAGTCCTCAGTAAAAGCATTGAAATAAAACAATTTCTTTTTCTTCATCAATTCTATGATTTGCATATTACTAGACTGTTGCCTAGTAGATTCACTTACTTGATTTTCCTCGCCAGAAGATTTTATAGCTAATAGTTCTTTTATTTCCAAAGATAACCGTGTTTTTCCGCTACCATTAAACGCATAAATTAACTGAGTTTTAGTTTTTCTTTCAATTAACTTTGATGCTACTTCAGATAACGTTTCAAATGAGCTTGATGTCATAAATTTAATTCTCCAAATTTTATCTAAACTTCAACAATTTATCCCTAAAATATTCATACTGTTTTTGACGCAGTTCAATTTCTTTTGGCAAGCCTTCTACAATATAGCTGGTAAGGCTATCAAAAGTGTCAAGAATGGAGACGATACGGGATTGGACTTGCTGCGATGGTAGAATGATAATCAAATTTTCGACACTCATTTTCGATAATCTGGGAACACTTGCTTTTCTTACCTGACCTTTCAACCTATCTTGGTTATTTAGTAGCGTATGATAAATAAATCTCTGTTTAATGACATCCGTCTCAATCGTCCACACATCATCCGCTTTCCAAAAATTCTGGTTACTATACCCAATTTCTCCCGCTGCACCAGCACTAATAATAAATGTGCTATCTCCTAATGTATTCCAATCTTTATAATAACCTAATGCAGTCAGACTATTTTGATAGACAGGATAACCTCCCATATCAGACAAGTCCTTCCGGACTAAACGTTTCCCACGCACAACATCTGATACCGCCCCTAACTGTATTCGTATCGGTCCAAAAACCCAGTTCAAGAGCCTAATCAGGTCTTGTCTGTACTGTACTGTCAGTATACACGCCTTCGGCGGTGAAGTTCAAGAGTTTATCCCGAAAATATTCGTACTGTTTTTGACGTAGTTCGATCTCCTTGGGCAAACCAATCTTTAGATCGCTACAAATCGAGTCAAAATTGTCTAAAACTTGGACAATGCGAGACTGGATATCAAGTGAAGGGATAGGTAACTTAATCTTATCAATAATAGCTTGAGTTAAACTTGGCCTTGTTGGATTAGTAGCCATTCCTTCCAAATCTACAGTTGTCAGGAAATAATACAGATATTTTGGAATAAGTTGCTTGTCATCAATCTCTGTGTAATAGATTGTATCAACGTTCCAAAAAGGTTCTTCAAGGTAATATAAATTAGATATAGAACCTTTTCTTGGTATTAACACTGTAGGCTGATCATAAGAAAACTCATCAACATAAACCTCCATATTCCCACCACTGCCATACACAGGAATAGAGCCTTCAGACAATTTTTTCCAATCCTTACCATTTTTTAATTTCGCCACATCTCCCAAGGTCCTCCACTCGACTTGATAAACCTCCTCATCAAAGGAGAGGAGTTTATCCCGATAAAAAGAATATTGCTTCTGGCGGTCGGTCAATTCTGTGGTCAATTCTGTAACATATTTCGTGAATTTGTCAAGTGTTTGTGCGATTTTTCTTTGGTTTTCTAGCGATGGTACTGGAAGAATCATCTTAGTAATCTTATCACTCTTTAAAGCCGGAATGCCCGCCCCATGTTGAAAATCCATTAAATAAGATTGCTTCATTTTTAGAAAATGATACAAATATCTATTGTCAACTAGCTTCAAATCTGGCAGCAAATAATAACAATGTGCATTTGCCCAAAATTTCGTTGTCACAAAATTAACAAATCCCGCAGATGCTCCTCCTTGACTGATTATTATGGTATTCTCTTCAACATTATAATCATTAGTTCGACCAGAATATGTCCGTCCACCATTATAAGCTGGATACTGTCCATCATCTGTCAATAATGTCTTGTTTAACTGTTTCCCTTTATTAACATTACACACATCCCCCAATTCTTTCCACTCTACACTATTGTGACAGTGTTCCTTGAGCAATTCATCAATATAAGTCATCCTAAACCTCCACCAACTACTATAATTTAATGTCTTCCACCTTTCTCTCCTGCTTTGAACAGTTTCCTAGGTCGTTCAAACACTCTTCCCCACTTAGACAGAGGTCAGTTATCATCATTTCCTCTATTTTTGTCATTCTTTACAACACCTCTTTCTTATAAAGACTATAGCTTTCATACATAGTCTCGGCATCTCGGATAGAGCGATGCTCCATGGCTAAGAGGTAGTCTTCCTTATCTACCTTGCAGCAATCAACACCTTGGCCAACCTCTACTTTCAGAAGGTAGTGCTCCAGCCACAAGCGCATACTGCGACCATTGTCCTCTCAGAAAGGATAGACAATATTCATTTCCACATATTTCACAAAGATTTCTGCCACAGTAAACTGAGACATCCTGTCAATATTTTCAAGTGAGTGAAGCAAGTGCCTAACTGAAGTAAAATAAAAATTACACTTGATCATACTGACATCACGAGCCTGACCTGCAATAGCATAGATATCCTGAAATAAGGTTTTATGAATAAATACTAAAGTATCAACATAACCAATTTCCTTTGTATCCAGCAAACCTTGCCAACTCCAGTGAATCCGTAATTTCAAGTTTATTGTCCAAAATCATTAGTTCAACTCTTCTACAATCCTATCAATCTCCGCGCGCAAAACATCAATTTTTTTCACCGTTTCAGCGATGTCTTTATTTAACTGTACAATGTCAATCTTCTCACGCGTATCTTCTTTTTCCACATAGGTCGAAACAGATAGATTATAGTCATTCTCGACAATCTTCTCATAAGGAACAAGTGAGACAAAGTATTCTTTGACTTCTCCTCTTTCAAAGCCATCCAAAATTTTCTGGATATGTTCTTCTGTCAGCACGTTATTGTTAGTTTCTTTTTTAAATTCCTGACTGGCATCAATAAAGAGAGTATCTGTTGTAGTCTTATTTTTGGCTAACACAAGAATACAGGTGGCAATAGAGGTTCCAAAAAAGAGGTTATCTGGCAACTGGATAACGGCTTCAACAAAATTGCCATCAACCAAGTATTTCCGAATTTTTTGTTCCGCACCGCCACGGTAAAAAATCCCCGGGAAAGTGACGATAGCAGCTCTACCTTTTGGCGATAGATAAAATAGACTGTGCATGATAAAAGCAAAGTCAGCCTTTGATTTAGGTGCCAAAATCCCGGCAGGTGCAAAGCGATCATCATTGATCAGAGTCGGATTATCATTTCCAACCCATTTGATAGAGTAAGGCGGATTTGAGACAATGGCATCGAATGGTTTATCATTTTTATGTTTTGGATCTAATAAGGTATTCCCACGCTCAATACTAAATTTATCGTAGTTGATATTATGGAGAAACATGTTCATGCGAGCTAGGTTATAGGTGGTCATGTTGATTTCCTGACCATAAAAACCATCTTCAATGATATGCTCGGAAAATTGTTTCTTAGCTTGAAGCAGGAGAGAACCCGAACCACACGCAGGATCATAAATTTTATTAATCTTATTGTTCTCATCTTTTCCCAGCATCACAATCTTGGCCAAGAGTCTGGAGACGTTTTGCGGTGTGAAAAACTCGCCGCCTGATTTCCCTGCATTAGACGCATAATTAGAAATCAAGTATTCATAAGCATCCCCAAATAAATCAATATGGCTATCCTCAAAGTCACCAAAATCCAAGCTAGCGATACCTTCTAAAATATCTGCCAGACGTTGGTTCCTTTCCTTCACTGTATTCCCAAGTCGATTACTCCGAGTATCCACATCATCAAAGAGACCTTTGATATTATGCTCACTATCATAGCCTACAGCACTAGACTCAATTGCGTCAAAAATCTCCCTCAAATCTGTATTCAAGTCATCATTATTTTTAGCATTTCTAACAACATTTGAAAAGAGCTGATCTGGGTAAATAAAGTACCCTTTTGTTTTAATCGCATCGTCCTTAATATCATCTGTAATCAATTCTATAGGAACATCTTCATAATTGATGTCTGGATCACCGCCCTCAATATACTTTTTGAAATTCTCACTTATAAAGCGGTAAAATAAAATGCCTAATATATACTGCTTAAAGTCCCATCCATCTACCGCACCACGTACATCATCAGCAATCGCCCATATTTTCCGATGGAGCTCCTGTCTTTGTACCTGTTCTGACATAATCCTACCTCATTTTTAATCTTTTTAATACCATTTTATCACGTTCTTGAAGTAGAGAACATACCATTCTTCGAGTGCTATGCAATAATTTCCTTCTATCAGAAATTTTCTTAATTTACTGTAAACGATAGGGATGTTTTTAATTCTGCTATGGAAAAGGCATATAATAAAATAACAAGTTCACTGATGCTATCTACGGTGCTTGGAATGACAGTAACGACCCTCATCACAAAAAACGGAATCGTCATGCTAGAATGTATTATCAGCAAATTCGAAATCGTAATAAGGCTATTGAGATCAGGAAAGTTTCGCAAAGTACTGGTTTCCCCACTTCTGCTATCGAAAAATATACGAACATATCTTTATTAAGGAACATAAGAAGACGGTTTTAAGCGATTTGATCCTTGTTATGATATGGCCGAAAGTTAGAGATGATTATCCGAATCACATGGAGAAAGCATCCAAGCACACGACCTAATGATGTTAAAACATGAATTTCTTGAGAGCTCGTACATGCAAGAGCGGCTTCAGTTATATTCAAACCCACAATAAGACCGATGAACTTTACAACTATTACCAAGCCCTAAAACAAGGGCAACAAGAAAGAGGTGATTCACAATGATGCTTTTCCTTCAAAAAATTCAAAACTCAGATAGTCTCGGCTATTTTTATACACCAGAGAATTATCCGGGACCAGGTATTGTCGAAATAGAACCCCTGTCCGGAGAGGTACACATTGTTGAATTATCTTCTTTTGATAAAAAAGAGGGGCATCCCTACTTCGCCAGCATTGCCAGAGGTAAAGTCAAGCAAATGTGGGATCAACAAGACTTGCCTGACGAAAAATTCTTTGCTTGGGGATAAAATGGCGATTCATAATACTAACCAGAGGTTCTCTCTATAGATCATGATAGTTATAGCAAATCAAAAATTGACTTGAAATTTTCAACTTTAGAAAATAAGATGGCCAGTAAATTCGAATTACTCATCCCGAAATGGGATACCGGTGTCCAACAAACTCTATCCCAAACCAAGATTCTGCAGCTTGAAAGAAAAAGCATCAAGAAATTAAACAAAGAAAACAACCACACACTGATTTATCCACTCGCTTCTATCTCTCACCGACCTAGTCATTTCGATTATCGTCAACCTGTTTCTCTGGTAATATCTATTTCCCACACTCCTTTAAGCTTTATTTAACCTTTCCAGGCTATACTATTCTCAATCCTAATAAAACTTTTCTTTTTCATAATAATCTCCAAGGAAGGGCTGCCTGCTATGGCAGTTCTTCTTTTTTACTTTTTAGGCTTTCCTGCTATGGTGGGAGAGGTTCCTCGATGGGCTCCTTACTTTTTACCTCGCATGCTCACAGCAGCAATACTTTTTCGTAGTTGCTTCTTTACTTGATTTGGCATTCTATCCACCTCCTTTAGCCTAAGTATAGTAAAAAAAGGATTTCGAAAGCTCATAAATCGAGCTTTCGAAATCCTTAACTTAATGACATTGGACAGAATCCGATCTCTTTTATTTGCTGGCAAGGCCTTTTTTGAGGGATTTCCAGAGTCCGAGGTCGTCGGTTTGGAGGGCGATGCCGGAGTAGGATTTGCCGATGAGGTAGGCTAGGGTTACGGTAGCGGCTAGGAGGAGAGAGAGGGAGAGGAGGGGTTCAAGGATACCTACATAGCCATTGATCATGCGGACGGGCATGAGGAAGATGGAGAGTCCTGGGATATAGGATAGGACTTGTAAAATGAGGGTGTCTTGGCCTCCTTGACCGAAGATGATGGTACTGAAGAAGCCGACCATAACAAGGACTGTGATAGGTTGAACAGCCTTGTTCGCATCCTCTTGGCGAACAACGATAGCTCCACAGAAAGCAGCTATGACAACATAGAAGGTCAAACCGACTAATAAGAAAGGTAAGAGGAGCCAATTCAAATGTGCCAAGAGAGCTTGGATGAAGGGAAGAGCGGAAGCTCCAAAAGGTTGGCTCAGCAGGAAGAGATAAGCTAGGGTACCTCCCAAAGCATAGATTCCTAGGTGCGTAAAGAGAGCCAAGACTACTCCCAAGACGCGGCCGTAGAAATAGAGGTCTGCAGAAATACTGGAAAAGATAATTTCTAGAATCTTAGTTCCTTTTTCCCCTGCAATTTCTTGGGCTGTAGCTACTGAATAGGTCAAAGTCATCATATAGACAACAAAAACTAAAGCAATAATGACAACTATTTTAGCACCTACGGCCATGTCTTGTCCCTCAGGGATTTCTTCTTTAAGGGTCGGTTGGCGGTCCAGAATGCTAGCTTGATCTGTACTTAATTGGGCATTCTGGTGATTGAGGTCTACTTGAGCTTGGTTTAAGGCTTTTTCCACTTGATCTTTTTTATCAAAGGCCAATCCTTCTTCCCCATGATAGGTGGCTGTGAGAAGACCTTTTTCTTCTGAGACAACCAGGTAGCCTTCAACCTCTTCCTCTTTTACTGCGGCCTTGGCCGCAGTTTCATCCGGATAGGATTTCAGGAAGTCGAGGTCGGATAGGATTTGAGTTTGTCCGACCACTGCGACTGGGGTGGAGTTGGAGCCAAATTGGGAACCTAGGTAGCCGCTCCCTGCGGAGAACAATAGGGTTAGAAAGGGGGCTAGGACCAAGAAAAGAAAGGCCCAGGATTTGACTTGACGGATATAGGTTTCTTTAGCGACTAGGAGTACTTGTTTCATGAGGCTTCCTCCGATTTCATTTTAAAGATCTCATCAATACTTGGAGCTTGTTGGTCAAAGGTAGTGAGGTAGCGACCTTGGCTAATACGGTCAAAGAGTTCAGGACCGGCCTCTTCGCTATCCAAGATTAGACGCCATTTGCCTTGCTTGGTATCCTCAACAGAGAGAACATGGGGAAGAGCAGCTAACTGCTCCTTATCCAAGTCTTGAGAAACAAAGAGACGAGTGCGACCGAACTGCAGGCGAACACTTTGAATGTCACCGTTGAGAGCAATGGTGCCATCTTTAATCATGATCAGTTGATCACAGAGTTCTTCCACATTGGTCATAACATGATCCGAGAAAATAATCGTCGCTCCACGCTCCTTCTCTGCTAGAATCACTTCCTTGAGAAGTCCAGTATTGACAGGATCTAGACCAGAGAAAGGCTCATCCAGAATAATCAATTGGGGCTGATGAATTAAGGTCACAATCAGCTGGATCTTCTGCTGATTCCCTTTAGACAGACTTTTAATTTTGTCATTCATGCGGCCTTTGACCTGTAGTTTTTTCATCCAGATGGGCAGGCGTTCTGCCACTTCTTGTTTACTCATCCCCTTGAGGCTAGCTAGGTAGCTAACCTGCTCCAGTACAGTCCACTTCGGCATGAGGCTGCGCTCTTCAGGAAGGTAGCCAATTTGCGAGTAGCGTTCCTTGGTTAGGGGATTGCCATCCAAGAGAATCTGCCCCTCATAGGTCAGAAAGTTAAGTATGGAATGGAAGAGTGTCGTCTTGCCAGCTCCATTTTTCCCGACCAAACCACAGATCGTTCCAGATGGAATGCTGAAGCTGAGATCCTTGAGGACTTTCTTATTCCCGTAAGCTTTGGACATATGCGATACTTGCAACATAAGTTTCCCTCCTTTTTTCTTATATTATACTCTTATTTTTCCTTTTAGGCTTTTTTAAGATAAATTTAAAAGAATTTTTAGCTTTTATTTTTATACTTATTTAAAATTAAAAAGAAAAGAAGTACCTCGTATGAAGAAAAAACCAATCCTAACCGCTACTCTTGCTTTCCTAACCCTAGCGAGCTTAGCGGCTTGCAGTCTCCAAAATAACCAAACCCAGTCTACAACAGGTCAAGTGGTTCAACAGAGCCTCCCAACTCCTTCGATTGATTGGGACAGTCTTCCCAGCCAGGACGTGACACTAGATAATAAAGGCTTAACCATTACAAAAGCCGGCACCTATGTTCTCAAGGGAGATACTAGCGCAGGAGTGACCGTTAATACTTCTGGCAATGTCCGCCTCATCCTAGCCGGTGCAACAATTTCCTCCTCTGATGGTCCAGCCATCAATGTAGAAGAAGCTGGAACTGTCCAATTGGAACTCCAAGATGGCACACAGAATACCATTAAGGATAGCAATACTCACAGCAATGAAGACCTGGAAGGAGCTATCCATTCCAAAGCTAATCTCATCGTGACCGGATCTGGAGACCTAACCGTTGAAGCCAACTACCAGGACGGAATCGTCTCCACAGGCGACCTCTACCTTGAAAATGGCAACATTCAGGTTACCGCAGCTGACGACGCCATCCGCGGACGAGACAACGTGACCATCAACGGTGGTACTATCAAGGTCACCGCTCAAGGTGATGGCATTAAATCCAACAACGACGAAGATAGTGACAAAGGAAACGTCACCATCAACGGCGGTGACATCTCCGTATCCGCTGGCGATGACGGCATCAAGGCTGAATCTAGCCTCGTCATCAACGATGGAAACATCTCTGTCCCACAAAGCACAGAAGGACTGGAAGGAACCAACGTGACCATTAACGGTGGAGCAGTCAATGTATACGCAACCGACGACGGTATCAACGCAGCTAGTGATGTCACCGGTTCCGAGATCTTTATCAAAGTCACCGGCGGTAACATCAAAGTCGAAGTCGGCCCAGGCGACACCGACGCCTTTGACTCCAACGGCAACCTCGAAATCAGCGGTGGTACTATTGACATAACTGCCCAATCCGCCTTTGACTTCGACGGTAGTGTCAGCTTCACCGGCGGAACCGTAACAGTCAACGGTGAAAAACAGACTGAAATTGTCCAAACCGGACCTGGCAGCCCCGGTGGCATGGGAATGCAAGGTACTATGCCACCAGGCGGAGGCCAAGCTCCTACTAGCCGTGGATAATCGATTGCTAAACAGAGGTTGGGCAACAACGAACAATTTCTAGTTTCGCTTGAAGTTTGAATAGATAAAAAACAGCTTAGAATCAACGTTTCTAAGCTGTTTTCTAGTTCGAAGACTTTTTACTATTCAAACATCTCCGTCAAACGGTAGCGAAGGGGTCCTGCGGCTGACAACTTGAAGCAAATTCTTATCAACTAAAGTCCGCAAACCTTGTTTAATCGAACGAACCGATACTTTTGGAGCATTCTGGCTTACTATTTTAACCAATTCTCTCTCCTCCATCCCACTATCATCTGGCACAAATAGTTTTGCCTGAGCAAGTACAAAGAGGAGGTGTTTTTCTTGTTCTGAAGTCTCTTCTAGAGCATGGATTTTCTCACGATAGTCTTCCAATAAATCCCGTTTTTCAGCTAAGAGCATAAGGATATCTTCCTGTCCTTCTTGAATAAGTGACAAGAGACCTTGAACAAAAAAGGTCGCATCAGCGCGATTCAAATAGTCGCCCGTCTGTTGAAAGAGTTTGTAATAAGTATTTTTATGCTCATTGATTTTTTGGGAAATCACAAGAGCTGTGAAGGCATCCAAGTTATTAGCAACTGTCTTGGCCATTAGATAGCGACCAAATCGTCCATTTCCATCATAAAATGGATGCGTATTTTCAAAGAAAAAATGACCAATACAGACCTTCACTAAAAAAGGAAGCTCCTCATCTCCCAAAAATTGAAGCCAGGATTCCAACATGTTACAAATTCCTTCTTCCGATAAGGGGGGACGATGGATAACTCTCCCTGTCCGATCATCGCTTATCTGAACACCCCCTTTTCGAAAGAGCTCTCCATCCAGTTGATCTTCTGAGTCCACTTCCTCTTCCATCAAAAGATTATAAAGAGAGCGAATATCTTTCAAAGTCTGGAGATTGAGAATAGTCCCCTCTAAAATCTGTTGGTACATTTTCACCATTGAAAGGTTTTTACGTGTAGATTCTGCATCTGGAGACTCTGTCACAAAGCGATGAGCCTCTACCAAGTCCTTCCGTCTTGTTCGAATGCCCTCGATAGCATTTGTGGAAATGATTGATTGGTACATTTGCTCACTAAAAAATTGATAATGGGCGACGGCTGGTAAATCCGCTGCCAAATCCTGAATCTTACCAGAAGCAACTGTAATTTTTTCCATCAACATTAGAATCGTCGGCAAGACCACGACGAACAGGGGAAAGCTAGATGTTTGGAAGTTTTCCCTTTTCATCAATCTTGGGTAAAGTTGAGTAACGATCGTACCATATCCTTCCAAACGTTGTTGATACTCTCTCTCATAAGCCTCAAAATTCCCATAATAGACTTTTTTAAGTTCTTTGTAATCCATCAAAACCCTCCTCTCTGTTAGATCGACCTTGCTGTTACTTAAAACAAAAATCAAAATTTGTTCAAATAGAATTGAAAAGTTGCATTCTATTTTATCATTTTAGCCCTTTTGTTAAAATAGAATCTCATTTTCTAGCTCTATTTTAACACTTTGGCAATTTTGTTCAAATAGAAACTATTTATTCCCTTCTATTTTGTCATTTTCTTGATTTTGTGAAAATAGAAGTGAAAGTTAAGGTTCTATTTTAAAATATGCGGGAATTTTAATCGAATAATTTCTAATGAAAAGTATCATTCCTTAGAATTGTCTGAAAAATCTCCTTTTGAAAACTTTTATGCTATAATAAGGTGTATTTTACTGATGAAAGAGAGAAAGCGGCCATGCAAGCCCAAGGAATCCAGATCTCTTATGGAGATCGCTTGATACTGGACAATTTATCTTGTCAGCTAGAGCCTGGAAGCATCACCACCATCATCGGGGCCAACGGCAGTGGTAAATCCACTCTTCTCAAGGCCTTTACTCGAATTCTCCCCTTAGACAAAGGACAAATTATTCTCGAAGGCCAAGCCATCGCTCAGATGAAAACCAAGGAAGTTGCCAAAAAATTGGCTCTGTTACCACAAGTTCAGTCTGCAGCCGAGGGCATCACCGTTTCGGAGTTAGTTGCCTATGGTCGCTACCCTCACTTAGCGGCCTTGGGGCATCTCTCCAAGGCTGATCGCGCTAAAATTACTTGGGCGTTAGAAGCTACTCGCTTAAGTGCTTACCACGATCAGCCCGTTGATGCGTTATCGGGAGGACAGCGGCAGCGGGTCTGGATTGCTATGGCCTTAGCTCAAGATACAGACTGGATTTTCTTAGATGAACCAACGACCTACCTTGACCTCAATCATCAGTTGGAAGTGCTAGAATTACTGGCAGAACTCAATCAAACCCAGGGCAAGACCATCGTCATGGTCTTGCATGATCTCAATCTGGCAGCTCGTTTTTCCCATCGTTTGTTGGCTATGAAGGATGGGCACATCGCTTTTGAGGGTGCGGTCTCAGAGGTGATGACAACTGAAACCTTGCGTTCCATTTTTTCCATAGAAGCGCAAATCCTTCCAGATCCCGTCTATGGAACCCCTGTCTGTCTTAGTTATACGCTACTTAAAGAATAGGAGATTATTATGAAAAAACTACTAACCTGGCTAGGACTTGCTTTACTGCTCCTCACACTGACAGCTTGTGCTTCTGCAAATAAGTCATCTAATGCTACGGAAGACGTAGTTCTCTCCAGTAAACCCAAGATTGAGGGCTTTGATTATTCTGGAGATATTCCTCAGAATCCTCAACGAATTGTCAGTCTTTCCTCGAGCTATACGGGTTACCTTTACCAGCTTGGCTTTGAGCCTGTGTCTGTCACTTCCTATGACGCTAAGAATCCCGTCCTCAAGGATCGGATTAAGGAGGCTCAAGTACTCATGCCAGACGATTTAGAGAGCATTGCCAAGGCCAATCCAGATTTGATTGTCGTTGAATCCAATGATCCGAACCTCAAGGAACTGCAAAAGATCGCACCAACCTTGGCCGTAACCTACGGTAAAAACGATTACCTCCAACTCTTGAATTCTTTTGGGCAAGTTTTTGCCAAAGAAAAAGAAGCAGATGAATGGATCGCTAACTGGAAAGAGCGAACTGCCAAAATCGGACAAGAACTCCGTAACCAGTTAGGAGCAGATAAGACTGTTACCGTCATGGGGCTCTTTGAAAAAGACATCTACCTTTTCGGCAACAACTGGGGGCGTGGCGGCGAAGTTATCTACCAAGCTCTCGGTTTCAAAGCTCCTCAAAAAGTCCAAGATGAGGTCTTCAAACCTGGCTATCTAGCCGTCAATCAAGATGCCCTACCAGATTATCTAGGCGATATTGTCGTTGTAGCTGCTGAAAACGAGGAGACAGGGTCAGCTCTCTATGAGAGTCCCCTGTGGAAATCTCAACCCGCAGTTGAGAAAAACCATGTCCTCAAGGTTGATGCCAATGCTTTCTACTTTAACGACCCACTAAGTCTGGAATATGAACTAAAAACTATCCAAGAAGGATTCCAACAAATGAAATAGGAGTTTCTATGAAACCAACCCAAGCTGGGATTCCGCAAAACAAGCCAAGATTCTTTTGGCTTGTTTTTTGCAGTCTCACCCTCCTAATCCTCGGTCAATTCCTGCTGAATCTCAGTTGGGGACAACCCTGGTACGATTTTGAAACCGTCCTACAAGCCCTCCTACATTCACACAAACAGGGACAAATCGGTCTGATTATCTGGGATATCCGACTCCCACGCGCCACCGCTGCTCTATTAGTAGGAGCCAGTCTTGCTGTTTCTGGCGCCCTTATGCAGGGAATTACCCGCAATCCCATCGCAGACCCAGGACTCCTTGGGATCAATGCTGGAGCCGGACTGGCTCTAGCTGGGGGCTACGCTTTTCTTGGCTCCCTCCACTATAGCCAAATTCTAGTCCTCTGCCTACTGGGCGCGGGTATGGCAACCCTACTCGTCTTAGGTCTAGCCTACCGGCGGGGACGAGGACTAGATCCCGCTAGCCTAATCCTAGCTGGTGCCATGGTAGCCAGTCTTTTTACCGCTCTGGGGCAGGGATTGACGCTGGCTTTTAACCTGTCCACGGCAATTATTGGCTGGCAAGCTGGCGGATTAGCCGCTACAAATTGGCAGATGCTCATGATCATCATCCCACCGATTGCTTTGGGACTCTTACTTGCTCAACTCCTAGCCTATCAACTGACGATTTTTAGCTTAGATGAACAGATTGCCCAAGGCTTAGGACAAAATACCCGCTGGATGCGCCTGACACTCTTACTCGTTGTTTTAGTGCTTTCCGCTGGCTCTGTTGCTTTAGTCGGTAGTTTAGCGCTCGTAGGGTTAATCATTCCCCACCTCTTACGTCCATGGTTAGGACGTTCCTACAGCCATTTACTTCCTATTTCAGCTCTCATTGGCACCAGTTTTCTACTCTGGTGCGATCTCGGAGCCATCCTACTCCCAGGAACCCCACTCAATACCTTAATCTGTCTAATCATTCTCCCAATCTTTATAATCCTGATGCGAAAGGGACAATTGTATGACTCCTTCTAAGCGGCTACCTCAAGCCTCAACCCTACTCTTACTACTTCTCTTAGTCCTCATCGCTTCGTTCCTATCACTAGCTATGGGAGACATGGAAATCGACTTCCAAGGACTCTTTCAGTACTTTCAAGGAACAGCCAGTTCTCAAACTCGATTTATACTTCAAGAAATCCGTCTCCCCCGAACTCTGGTCAGCTTATTGGCAGGTGCTTCTTTAGGATTAAGCGGTGCTCTCCTACAAACCTATACACGTAATCCCCTCGCCGATTCTTCTACTCTTGGAATTAACGCGGGAGTCGGATTAGTCCTAACCCTCGCTCTAACGCAACTAAATCTTACCGACCCCTTCTTTATCCGTTTTCTCCCTTTTTTTGCTATTCCAGGCGGTCTTGCAACAGTTGCTCTCGCCTCTTTTCTTTCCCATCAAAAGGGACAAGGCATCCACCCTATCAAACTGATTATCGCTGGTGTAACCCTCTCCACTATCCTATCTTCCAGCCTCATTGCCATTACAGGTCAAGTCAACACCCAGAAGCTCAATTATGTAGTGACCTGGTTAGCCGGACGCATGACCGGCAACAATTGGGAGAGCCTAGCCATTGCAACGCCGATTTTAATCATACTCTGGGGATTCAGTTACAGCCAAGCAAGACCACTTAACCTCCTACAACTAAAAGATGAAACCGCCATCGGACTAGGACTTCCTCTCAAACAAAAAAGACGACTCCTACTCTTACTAGCTAGTGCACTTGTCGCTTTCAGCCTCTCGCTAGCAGGAAATATTACCCTCGTAGGTCTCCTTGCTAGCCATATCAGTCAAATCCTCTTCCCACCTGACCATCACTGGCGTCTCCCCGCAAGCATGCTGACAGGTGCACTCCTCCTCCTCACCGCCGACACCCTCACCCGTACCTATCTGGTTGGCAGTAACATCCCCACCGGCATTACCCTCACCCTCATCGGAACCCCCTATTTTCTGTATCTCTTACGCAAACAAATGAACCATTCCTAAAACCAGAAAAAAGACACGATTTTCACCCAAACATCGGAAATCGTGTCTTTTTAGTAGTGATACGTCATAAAAATAAGATCAGAATAATTGAAGAATTTCAAAAAATAGCAATGGAATGAGATTCTATTAATACTCATTGAATTTCAAAATCTGACTTTGTCAAACCTCTTTGATGAACTTCAGTTCTACCTTCATCGGCTTTCCTCGTCATTTTTTTGAAATTTTGCGAGTATTCTGATTTTGAAATTGGTTAAGTATAAGCTAGGACCTCAGTCATTTCCAAAAAATGCTTAGGAAAAAGTCTGCGAAATAGAAAACAGCTTAGAATGACGTCATTAGAAACGTTGATTCTAAGCTGTTTTTATCGATTCAAACTTCAAGCGAAGTCAGAAATTTTATTCCTCTTCACGCGCAAATTGGCTTTGATAAAGGTCGTAGTAGAAGCCTTGGTCGGCAAGGAGGCTTTCATGAGTTCCTTGCTCGATAATCTGGCCGTCTTTGAGGACCAGAATTTTGTCAGCTTCTTGGATAGTGGAAAGCCGATGGGCAATCACAAAGCTGGTACGGCCTTGCATAAGTGTTTTCATGGCTTTTTGAATCAGGAGTTCCAGACGGGTATCCACGGAGCTGGTTGCCTCATCTAGGATCAGGATTTTCGGATCCGCTAAGAGGGCACGAGCGATGGTCAAGAGCTGTTTCTGACCAAGTGAGATGTTGCTAGATTCTTGATTCATCTGCATCTTATAACCACCTGGGAGGCTGCGAATGAAGTAATCCACGTTGGCAGCCTTAGCGGCTGCCACGATTTCCTCGTGGGTCGCATCCAAATTCCCGAAGCGTAGGTTTTCTTCAATGCTGGCTTCATAGAGCCAGGCATCCTGCAAGACCATTCCAAATTGACGGCGATAATCTTGGCGATCAATGCTGCGAATATCTTGGCCGTCAACTCGAATCGCACCTCCATCCACATCATAGAAACGCATCAATAGGTTGATAAGAGTTGTCTTTCCGGCCCCTGTTGGTCCGACGATAGCTACCATTTGTCCTGGTTGGACTTCAAGGTTAAAGTTTTGAATCAATGATTTATCCGCAGTGTAGCTAAAGGAAACCTGATCAAAGCTTACCTGACCGCTCAGGGGTTGGGAAAGAGTTGTTTCAGCGGTTTGACTTTCAGCTGGCTCATCCAAGACTTGGAAAATCCGATCCAAGGAGGACTGGGCACTTTGAAGTTGACCTGCGATTTGAGTCAGAATCTGTACGGGCTGGCTGATTTGCCAAACATATTGAACAAAGGCCTGCATGTTCCCGATGGTTAGACGACCTGCCAAAACTTGAAGGCCACTCAGAAAGGCAATCATAACGTAGGCGAAATCAGATAGTCCATGAAGAAGAGGAGCCATTAAGCCTGAACGGAAGCTCGCTTTAAAGCCAACTTCTTCTAGCTCATCCACGATGTCCTGAAATTCTTCCACGGTCTGTTCTTCACGGCCATAGAGTTTTACAATCTGAAAACCAGTCAAGTGTTCCTGCACAAACCCATTTAATTTTCCTAAAATATCAGCTTGACGCTTAAAGGACGGTTGGGATAGTTTAAGAATTTGACTTGAGGTTATATAGGTAAGAGGGATGATCAATGTAACAACAATAGCTAGAGGAACATTAATCGAATAAACCATCACCAAGACAAGGATGATCGTTCCGATTGCATTCACAATCTGCAAGAAACTTTGTTGAAGTGCATTGGAGACGGTCTCCACATCACTCGTAAAGCGTCCCAAAAGATCCCCAAACTGCTGGCGGTCAAAATAGGATACCGGCAGATGGTTGACCTTATGGCTCAACTCCTTACGCAAATCGCGTACCGTAGCTTGAACCGCATTGGTCATAAAATAATTGGCATAATAAGCTCCAAGAGAATAAAGGGTCCCACGAAGCAGGTAAATGACAAGAATCCAAAAGACATAGGGAATATTCAAGCCGGTTCCCTTTCCTTGAGCCATATCCAAGAGATTACGTGTCAATTCCGTAATCGCTAACCCCAGTACAAAAGGCTCCAAAACCGACATGACAATGCTCAAAATCTTGAAAGCAACCGCCAAATAAACACTCGCACGATAGGAGCGAAGATAGGACCAGAGTCGTTTAAAATTATTTTCTTTCATATCTTACTCCTCCCCTCTATTCAGCTGCGAATTAGCAATTTCACGATAGATAGCATTGGATTCCATAAGCTCCTCATGGGTTCCACGTCCCACAATTTCGCCCTTGTCCAGAACAATAATTTGGTCGGCATCCATGATGGTTCCAACCCTCTGCGCAACAATCAACACGGTTGCATTTTCGGTCACTTCTTTAAGACGACGACGCAAAATTGCATCGGTTTTATAGTCCAGAGCTGAAAAAGAATCATCGAAAATATAGATTTCTGGTTCTTTAACAAGTGCACGCGCAATGGACAAGCGTTGTTTTTGACCACCCGACAAGTTACTTCCACCTTCTGCCAGATGAGTCTCAAACTGATCTTCCTTACTCTGAATAAAATCCAAAGCCTGGGCCACATCCGAAGCAGATTCCAGATCTTCCTGATCCGCTTGAGCATTTCCGAAGCGCAAGTTCTCTGCGATACTTCCAGTAAATAGAAGAGCCTTCTGTGGAATAAATCCAATCTTCTGCCGCAGAGCCTTGAGATTGTAAGAACGAACATCCACTCCGTCCACTAAAATCCGACCCAAGGTCACATCAAAGAAGCGAGGAATCAACTGCACCAAAGAAGACTTCCCAGAACCGGTCGACCCAATAAAGGCAATCGTCTGACCTGGCTGAGCCTTAAAGGAAATATCGTGCAAGACGGGATTTTCAGTCTCACCTGGATAAGCAAAGGTCACCCGATCAAACTCCAAATATCCCTTAGTTTCCGTTTCGGTCACTCCTTCTTCATTTGGAGAAATGGATAACGGCATATCCATAACCTCTTGCAGACGGCGGGCCGATACAGCAGTCCGCGGATAGGTCGTAAAGAGATTGGCCAAGAGTAGGCAAGACAAGAGGGCATGGAAACTATATTCAATAAAAGCAACCACAACCCCTATCTGGATTTGTCCCTGATTTAAGGGATCCAAGGCAAACCAGACAATCGCCACAATCATTGCAATAATAATCTGAGCAAAGAGAGGGTCTGTTAGTCCCGTCAGCTTGAACAGTCGATTGGAATTGGTTTGATAAGTTTCATTTTCCTGATCGAAACGCTGCTCTTGAAACTCCTCACGGCCAAAAGCGCGAATAACCCGTAAACCGGTTAGATTTTCCCGAGCAAAATGATTGATCCGATCCAAACTTTCTTGTTGCTGCTCCGATAAAGGACGACTAGCAACAGCCACATACCAGATAACGACCACCAAAAATGGAAGAGAGAAGGCTACAATCCAACTCAAGGAAGGGCTGGTCACAAAAACCATCACCAAGCTGGATAGCAACATAATTGGAGTGATAACTCCAAATTTCAAGGTCTGATCCGCAAACTGCATCAGTGTGAAGGCGTCACTGGTAATCCGAGTCACCAAGGAAGACACTCCAATCTGTTCGTATTCTTGATGGGAATAGTATTGAAGGCGTCGATAAATATCCAGACGCATATCTCGAATCATTTTATTCGTAAGACGGCTACCTGCATAAGTCTGTAGGAAACGACCTAAAATTCCAAGCAAGGCTGTAATGATCATGACAATGCCCCAAAAATAAATCCGAGACTCGTCTCCTTGAACCACTCCTTGATCAATCATTCGTGCTAAAAAGGTCGGAAGTCCGAGGTTCACAATAACAAACAATAGGGCTGCAAAAATATCCAAAGCCAAGAGTTGGGGATATTTCTTTAGATAATTCCAAATATAAAGCATGGATCCTCCTTTCAAAGTAGGGTTTCATTTAAATCTTTCTGAGCTTGATCCAAGAAAAGCAGGGCTTCTAAGGGAGTCATCTGGCTCAAATTAATTGTTTTTAATTTTTCAAGTAGGGGATGGGGTGTGCTAGGGAGGGATTCTGGTACTTGAAACAGATCCAGTTGCCCTGTCTGGGACTGAGGCTCTTGGTTTTCCAAGCTATCCAAGATAATCTGGGCACGAGCCAAAAGGACTGGAGGAAGTCCCGCAATTTTAGCAACGTGAATTCCATAAGACTGATCGGCCGGACCCGGCTCAATCTTATGTAGGAAAGTAACCGTGCCCCCTTCTTCTAATGTGGCAACATGTACATTGGCCAGTCCTCCAAGGCTGTGTTCCAATTCCGTTAACTCATGGTAGTGTGTTGCAAAGAAAGTTTTCGCTCCCACTTTATCATGAATGTATTCAATCAAGGCTTGAGCCAAAGCCATACCGTCATAGGTTGCGGTACCACGACCCAACTCATCAAAGAGAATGAGGGACTGGGCTGTCGCATGTTGCACGGCTTGATTGGCTTCCATCATCTCCACCATAAAGGTCGACTGGCCAGAAACCAAGTCATCGGCGGCCCCAATCCGAGTAAAGATGGCATCAAAAATCGGCAGGTCTGCCTCCTTAGCTGGAACGTACGAACCAATCTGGGCAAGAATCACCATAATCGCAATTTGCCGCATATAGGTCGATTTACCACTCATATTGGGGCCCGTAATCAACTGAATCCGATCTTCTGCCGCCATAACAAGGCTGTTGGGAACATAGGACTGGCGACCCAAGACTGCTTCCACTACAGGATGGCGACCCTCGATTACTCGAATTTGTCCTGTCTCATTAAAAGTCGGTTTAACCCAGAGCTGGCTTTCTGCAACCGAAGCCAAGCTCTGGAGTACATCGACACTAGCAAGGGCGCTAGCCAAACTTTGCAAGCGAGGCATGTACTTAGCCACTTCTTCCCGAATTCGCATAAAGAGATCATATTCCAATTGGGAAGACTGATCTCGAGCTTCTAGAAGCTGACCTTCAATTTGGGCCAATTCCTGACTTCCAAAACGCTCCGAGTTTTTCAACGTTGCCTTACGATAAAAATGATCTGGAACATGACTGAGCTGGGACTGGGTGACGTGGAAATAATAACCATCCTTGCGATTGTAGTCAATCTTGAGATTGTGAATCCCCGTCGCCTGACGTTCCCGGCTTTCCAAATCTGCCAACCAAGACGTCCCTTCCCGTAAGGCTTTACGGTACTGGTCTAGGACAGGATCAAAACCTGTCTTAATCAGGCCCCCATCCATTAATTGGTTGGGCGCCTGAGGATCAATAGCCGCATCTATCAGGGCATACAACTCCTCTAAAGGATCCAGCCCCTGAATCAGAGACTCTAATGTCACCTGCTCCAAACTGGTTAACAGGTGTCGAATTTGCGGCACCTGCCCCAAGGTAGCAGATAGCTGCAAGAGATCCTTAGGCAAAACCTTGCCAAAAGAAACACGACTGACCAAGCGTTCAATATCATAGACACCTTTGAGACTCTCAACCAAATCCTGGCGCTCAAAAAAGGCTTCTAATAAAATCGTCACCTGATTTTGCCGCTCCTCAATCTGTTTTCTATTTAAAAGCGGCTGTTGGATCCAACGGCGTAAGAGCCTTAATCCCATAGCCGTCCGTGTTTGATCCAAGCCCCCTAATAAAGATCCCTGTTTCTTGCCTGTCCGAGCATGTTCGGTTAGATCGAGACTTTGCTTAGTTGCAAAATCCATCCGAAGAGAATCCGCAATTTGGTAAACTTCAACCGGCTTCAAATGATCCAAATCCCGCATCTGGGTCTGATAAATATAGGCCAACAGGCTTGCAGCTGCTGAGAACTCAAGCTCTTTTAGACTGGTCGGTAGAAGAGGGCTGGCATCCAAAGGTTTCTCCACCCAAGAAACCAAGACTTGCAGCTGCTGACGCAACACAGTCTCTTGTTCCTCAAGTACCTGACCCGCCAAAACCACTTCCTTGGCCTGTAAATTTCGAATTTCACTCAAAACTAGCTCCCAGCGATCTAGCTGGGTTACCGCAAATTCTCCCGTAGCCAAATCCAAATGAGCTAAGCCATAGGCTTGATTTTGGGCATAGAGACCTACCAAGAAATTGTTCTGACCATCACGACTAGGACCATCCAAGCTGGTTCCTGGGGTTACAACCTGAACAACCTCACGTTTCACAACACCCTTAGCTTGTTTGGGATCCTCCATCTGCTCGGCAATAGCTACCTTATAACCTTGCTCAATTAAAGTATCAATGTACTGCTGAGCAGAATGATAGGGAACTCCCGCCATAGGAATGGGGTCTTCCGCATTTTTATTTCGCGACGTAATTGAGATTTCAAGAATCTGTGCTGCTCTAGTCGCATCTTCATAAAAAAGTTCATAAAAATCCCCCATGCGAAAGAAAAGAAAAGCATCGGGGTAATCTTTCTTCATATCGACATACTGCTGCATGCCGGGTGATAATTTCGCTTGGCTCATAGGACCTCCTCGACATAAGAGCGAATATCTTCTTCTAAACTGGCACCATCTTGACTAGAGCGCGTCACCACCAAAAGGGTATCTGCGCCGGCAATCGTACCCAAAATCCGGCGGTCTCCACTGGCATCTAGGCTATTGGCCAAAACAGAGGCCTCCCCTAAACCTGTATGCAAAACCAGGCTGAACTCAACCCGGTCAATCTGCTTCACATATAGGGCTACATCTCCCAAACCAGCCCCTGCCCCCATCCGCGGCAGGCGGTAAAAAGACTGACCTTGTGTTGTCATATGACGCTCCACTCCCAGTTCCTTTAAGTCTCTGGACAAGGTCGCCTGGGTTACCTCCACACCAGCCTCTTTGAGAGCCTCTTGTAACTCCTGCTGCCGATGAAATCGTCGCTCGCTCAAAAGTTGCCCAATCAAATCCTGTCTGTCTGCTTTTTTCATGGTCTTTCCTCACGCATTCTGTTTCAATTATAACAAATTTTTTATCAGCCTGTCCTTGTTGGATTTAAGGCCTGCCTTATGATAAAATAAAGAGAAAAAAAGGAGAAATTATGAACCAAAAATCATTAGTGGCCCAACGGCTAGCGGCTCAAATCGAAAGTCTTGATGAAGCAGCCATTCTGGACCTTTTAGAAACCCCTAAATCTTCTGATTTGGGTGATATCGCCTTTCCTGCTTTTAGCTTGGCCAAGGTTCTTCGTAAGGCACCTGCCGTGATTGCCCAAGAAATCGCTGATGCCATTGACACAACTGGTTTTGAAAAAGTGGTCGCAACAGGACCTTATGTCAACTTTTTCTTAGATAAGGTCAGCATGGGAGACCAAATTCTCCGCTCTGTTATTGATGCAAAAGAAGCTTACGGCACCCAAACAATCGGTCAAGGACAAAACATCACCATCGATATGTCCAGCCCTAATATCGCAAAACCCTTCTCAGTAGGACACTTGCGCTCAACCGTTATCGGGGACTCACTCGCTAACCTCTTTACCAAATTAGGCTACAATGCGATCCGAATTAATCACCTCGGAGACTGGGGAAAACAATTCGGTCTTTTGATTGTGGCTTACAAACTTTGGGGTGACAAGGAAGCTGTTGAAGCCAACCCAATTAATGAATTGCTCAAACTGTATGTTCGCATCAATGAGGAGATGGAAACCAATCCTGAATTGGATGAACAAGGACGGGAATGGTTCCTCAAATTAGAACAGGGCGACAAGGAAGCTTGGGAATTATGGGAATGGTTCCGCTCTGAGAGCTTGGTTGAATTCAATCGAATCTACAAGCTTCTCAACGTCTCCTTTGACAGCTACAATGGTGAGGCTTTCTACAATGACAAGATGGATGAAGTCCTTGAAATCCTAGAAGAAAAGGGGCTCCTTCAAGAATCACAAGGGGCTTCCATTGTTGATTTGGAAGAATTCAACCTTAATCCAGCTTTGATTAAGAAATCTGACGGAGCGACCCTCTATATCACTCGTGACCTGGCAACTGCCCTCTATCGGAAACGAACTTACGATTTCGCCAAAAACATCTACATTACAGGTCATGAACAATCTGGTCACTTTGCTCAACTCAATGCTGTTTTGGAAAAAATGGGCTATGACTGGGTTAAAGATATGTCTCATATTCCTTTTGGCTTGGTCACTAAAAATAAGAAAAAATTGTCTACTCGAAAAGGGAACATCATCTTGCTTGAGCCAACTATTGTGGAGGCTATTGCACGAGCTGAGAAGCAGATTGCTGAGAAAAACCCTGACCTTCCCAACAAGGAACAAGTGGCTCGTCAAGTGGGTGTCGGCGCCATCAAATTCTACGATTTGAAGACAGACCGCATGAACGGTTATGACTTCGATTTGGAAGCCATGTTGTCCTTCGAAGGTGAGACAGGTCCGTATGTGCAATACGCGTATGCACGGATTCAGTCCATTTTACGTAAGGCAGACTACCAACCAGATCCAGCTGCTCACTATCATTTAGAAGATAGCGAAAGCTGGGAAATCTTGAAAATCCTTCAAGACTTCAGCCGCGTGATCGAACGGGCAGCCAACCAGTTTGAACCATCGATCATCGCTAAATATGCCATCAATTTGGCACAACACTTCAATAAATACTATGCTCATACCCGTATCCTAGAGGAGAGTCCTGAACGTGATAGCCGCCTAGCCCTCAGCTACGCAACCGGTATCGTTCTGAAAGAAGCTCTCCGTCTCTTAGGAGTTGAAGCACCTGAGCAGATGTAACATCTTTGAATAGCTGTTTAAAAAGCACTCGAACGGATAAGTCCCCAGTCCACCGGACAAGGGCCGTTCAAGTGCTTTTTTACTTTTCGCAAAGAGGCTAGCTCAAGCTGCAACTGCTCATTTTTTAAGAGGGAAAATTCTTTAATGCAGTCGTTGCCAAGCAAGCTAGCATTCACCGTGTTTGCTGAAAAACCATTAACCGGTGGTAGTATACTCTTTTAGATTATAAACTGTATATGATATACTATTTTTATGGCATACGGAATTGATTTTAGAAAACGGGTCCTTGAATATGTTAAAGAGGGACATACACGTAAAGAAACAGCAGCTTTATTTAATATTAGCATCAATACTTTATACAGTTGGGAAAAGCAAGAGCGAGAACTCGGTCACTTAGAACGTAA